>JAIRTV010000286.1 GCA_031254675.1 Planctomycetaceae bacterium
ATTTTTTTGATTTTTTGATCGAGTTGATTGTTTTGCGTTTTTAATGATTCGTTTTCATTTTTGAGTGATTGGTTGGCATTTCGGTACGCATTTTCAAGTTGGTGAGATAATTCTTTTTGTTCGTTTTCCAATTTTTTGATTTTCGTATCTCTTTCTTTAATTTCCTTATCTTTTTCTTTAATGATCCGTGACTGTTGATTTGCAACATCTTGTATTTTACTGTTTTCCTCTTGAAGTTTTTCTGATTCCCTTATTTTACGATCTTGCTCTATTTGCAACAAATTATGATCCGCTCGTAATTTCACAAGTTCGTTATGTAAATTATAATACCTGGACATCGCCCACCAACCGCCACCGATAACACTCAAAATCAACAGAATAATCAATACGTAAAATAAATATTTTGCCGGAAAAAATACAGATGACGACGGTGAAACCAACAACGTCGAATTGGAATCTCGATTCGTTTTTGTTTCGGAATCAATCTGTTTGTTGTTCGGTACACGTTGATTATTGTAAACGATCCGATCAATTCCACGCGGCGTAAAATAGGAATGTGAAGCAATAAATAACGAATGAAAAGACGAATCCGACTCCGAAAAAAAGAACAAAATTTTTTCCGCAAGTTCTTTGACTTTTTGCTCCTTTTCCTCAACCGGTTGCAATATCCGATCTTGTTCCCAAAATTGCCAGGCAGACGAAAAACAGAGCGACGCAAAAAATGTTGCTTTTTCGTGCGTTATTTTGGGTAATTGTTCCTTGGTCAGATAAACGGCATCAATTAACATCGAATGGTTCCGTTTTAAAAAATCGTTTCCGTTATCGGAAAGTTTTGCGAACAAAAAATCGGAATATTCCGTAACCCAAATCAGAAAACAATCTGTATATTCCGCTGTGTCTTCCGAACTTTCCCATTGAATACTTTTGGCAATCCGATCACTAAAAATCGAAACAATATCTTGCGAAATCGAAGGCGATTGTTCCAAGACCGTATAAAATTCTGTTGCATTTTCTTTGTTTCGCCCGAAACGGAGATACGGCAATTCCAATGTTTTCATGATTATTTCCTTGTTATTGTGTTACCAATGATTCCCCGGCAAAATGTAATTTTCAAACGCCTGCCAATCTTCGTCCGCAATATTTTTAATCGTACATTTTATAAAATATCCGTCCGAACTCATCCGTTTCGGTAAACTCCAATCCCATGTTCCTTTTTTCGGAGACAAACGCATTTTTTGATTCAAACAACGTAACGCCACCGGACTACTATTTGTGTAACTCGCCGCTGTCTCGTAATCGTACACTCCATAACCTTGAAGTTCCAGACGAATCGTATCTCCGCTTTGCCATGTTACAGAAAATGTTGCTCCAGGAAATGCCGTTTTGATATTCGCATTGGAATAATGCGAACCAACTTTATCCTGATTAATATAAACAGCAACATTTTGTTTTTCGTCATACGCAAATCCTCCGTATTGATTTATTGTTACTTCATAATGATGATGTTCCGTAAATTGCTTTGCCAAATCAGCAGCACGTTTCATATTGGACGCTTCAATCGGTGCAAGTTGCTTTTCGTACTTTTCGAGAAAACGGAAAATCAATCGGCTTTTTTCTTGAAGCGAATTTTTATTGGCAACATTTATTTGACCGATTTGATTTCGTTCCGTTTTGATTTTATCATTTTCGTACTGTTTTTTCCATTCCCTGATTTCTTCCGCTTCTGTTGATGCCGGATAACGATCAAGAAATTGTTCTGCTGTTTCGGAAAATAGGACATGACGAGCCTGAAAATAATCTCGTACACGTTTTAATTCCATTTCGATCAATTTGTGTTCAATTTTGGTTTTCAGTTTCTCTATTTCCGTTTTCCGTTCATTCACACTACTAGGATCAAACTGTTTTAACTCTTCACGAATTTCATCCAATCTTTGTTCGTCGTTGGTTTGATTGATTCTCTTTTCTAGCTCTTCCAATTGGGCGTCGAGTAAAAGATGACGTTGATCGGCAATTTTGTTCGTTACAGGAAATTGTGTTTGCTCCAATCGTTTCGTTACAGGAATCTCGTTGTCTTTTAATATCGTAACTTGTTGTTCTTCATAAACCTGATTGATCCTTGTCTGTCCATAAAATCCCAACGCAATAACCACAAGCAAAACAATCACGATTGATAGAAACCGGAAACAACCTTGTTTGAATTTCCGTCCTGAAATTCTTGTCGGACGTTCGGCGATCCAGCGGAACATCGGTTCATAGCCAAACGGTTTGATTTTGCCTTTAACCGGTTCACCGGTTTCGGCGTTGGTTATTCCGACTGCCGAAAGCCCGAAATAACGGACATTTTTAATATTTGTACCCTCACGAAGTGCTTTCTCAAAATGATGCCAATAATTGTTCACAAATTTTCTGAGAACACGACCTCCGCCGTTTGACGAATGAATAATCCGTTGCGAAAAAGGAGATAAATCGCACTTAGTAATACCGATACAAATATCAAATTTGTTGTTGCGTAATTTCGGCGTCTTCTCATATTGTCGGGCAACTTCGTAAGCAGCATTCAGATGAGCGCGAAGTTTTTCGCGAATGACGACCTGTTTTTCTTCGTTACGGTTGGAAATATCCGTAATATCAATGAGCAGAATAATAATATCGGATTCCAAAAGATGATTGCTGAATTGTGCGGCGTGTTCCGGTGTCATTTCGTTGATGGCACGACGAAAATCTTCGCCGGGGTAATCAACCGTCAGAATATTCATAACAGTACGGTTGTGCGGTAACTGCAAATGGAAATTCAGAAGCGATGTAATACTCGTCGGCGGCGGAAACAATCCGTTCTGAAACGCCCGATCAAGCGAATTTAAGTAACGCGCCGTTTCCGTGTTCTGAGGATAAATTTTAAACGACGCCTGAAGAGGATCAAATCCAAGAAATGCAAGTCCGGCAAGAAAACAACTTTTACCAGTTCCTTCAGCACCAAGAAGGGAAACACGAAAAATATTATTATTGTTCGGAATAGAATTAGCGTTGTTATTTGCGGAAGACATAGAGCAATGTTACGGTAAAAGAGTAAAATTTGAGGTAATTTTATCGAAATGGTTTGTGTGTTGCAAGAGCATTTGGAATCTCTCACCGAAACTTACCCACAAGACCCAAGTTGGAAAGAAAGCATAATTAGGAATTTTGGCAACATGTATGGCTTCATTATAACACGACCTAAATCATTGGTAACCGTTCAAAGTATATTTTACCTAACCGTCACAATCCCTATCTTCCGAAGTATAATCATTATCGACGTAATTTATGACGATTAGACCAATTGATTCATTTAGACGGATTTTTTATAATATTCTAAATTGTCCGCAAACAATACGAATTAGAATTATCGCAGACTATTTTGTAACTTTTTTTGAGTAGGGCTGATTATTCCGTTGGAGCAATCTTAACAAATTCACGTTTCGAAAGTCAATAACACAATCAATACTAAACCAATGAAATATTCTTTTTTTCAAATCGTAACTGTTTTATTTTTTGTGTCGGTATTCTCGGTTGTTGTTTCGGCACAAAATTTAGGCGATCTCGGCAATATCGGCGGCGGGAATATCGGTGGTGGTATTGGCGGCGGCAATATCGGTAGCGGGAATCTCGACGGGAATGGAAATACCGGAAACCGTAACAACAATGGTTCGAGTAGTTACAGCAATTCCGGCAGTGATTCTACCGGTTCGGAATTCGGCTCAACAATTGAAACGCCAACATTTCAAGGTTTTCGTGACCCCGCTTCCCAATCCTTTATTGGTCGTGATAACTCAGTACCGTTTATCGGCAGAGAAGAACCATTCAGCGACCGACAAACCTCAACCAATAACCGAAGAACTACGACGTCAACAACCACTTCCACACGCCGAACAACTTCCTCGCGAATGACAACCGCAAATCGTTCAATGTCAGGAAGATCAGGACTCAATTCCGCCACAAATAACGGACGAACCGTGCGGGCAACAACACAAACCGAATTCATGTTGTCGCCTGGGGATGTTGATCAGCGAACAACAGATTTTCAAACTCGCATCACCCGATTGCCTCGTCTTCAGGTTGTTCCCGAACAAATCGGTGTAACTCTGGCAAGTACATCTCAAGGAAATATCGCCACATTAACCGGAACCGTTTCATCTGAACGCGAACGCAAAATTCTAAAACAACTCCTTCTCCTCGAACCAGGAATCGATAAAGTTGACAATAGACTTACAATCAACATTGAAAACCAATAATTACAAAAATTATTTTTGTTTGTTTTAATCGAGCTATTTCCGCAGGAAGAATTTCATGCTCCCGAACAAGTTTTTCACACTCAATTCTTCCTTCCTCTTTTTCTTCATTCTTCTCTTCTTCCGCTTTGGAATAAGCAATCGCCAATTCACTATTGCGAATATCTAAATAATCATCATAGGCTTTACGTTCATCGGGATCAAGATTGGAGAGAACAAGAATTTGACGAGCTTTTGCCAAACCTACAAAATGAGTTTTGCCGTGATAAACATAATCGAATGATATTAAAACTTGTTCGTTGGTGTTTTGGACTCTATCATTTTTTTCTGTTTGTGGTTGTTTACGTTGTTGCAGGACGATTGTATTGGTTACCGATGCACCCAACGACTTAATCGCACGAAATTGGCAATCGATTATAAACCCATTCAGTAAAATAGAATCATGTTGTTAATCATACAAAAAAATTCCTTTAAGTGAAACACCATGGACGTGTTCGTTCTATTTTGGATTGGAGAACATCCATATAGATATTCACATCGTCAACAATTTGGAAATCGTACATACCAACACACATAAAATCCGCACCGGACTCTAACGCAAAACGGAATCCATTTTTTGGATGAATGGCACCGGCAACAAGAACTTTAAAACCGATCCACGGTTGTTTGAGCGAATTCATAAACTCAACTGTTTTTTCGGGTTCCCAACAAAACACATTGCCATGTTCCGGTTTATCGGACATACGTGACCAGTAATTGCCGCTATGAATTGTTTTCATCCAGAAGTCCGGTTCGATTCCAGCCTCAACACATTTGGAAATTGTTTCAAGTTTATGACCGCCAATACCAACCGGAACATCTTCTTTCCGAATCGCCTCAACGAATTTGCCCAAAACATCGACTTGACCATTGGCAACCAACCGATCAGCAACACCGCCATGATGATAACAAGCGGTTGCTCCTTTATCAATAACCGATTTGGCAATATCAATAGAATCGCAGTCGGCAATAAAATGTAACGAACCATCTTCATGTTCCCAATAATCGTTCAAAAAACCAATATGGGAATTATGACCATTGTAGGTATTGATTCCGCAAGCCTCTGCCATTTTGAATGTTGCGATAATTTTATCGCGTGTGTGATAGGCTTTAACAAGTTCGGAAACGTACATTAAATCGCGGGAATGAGCCCAACCACCGATCAGATTACCGCCCATCATCAATCGGCTAAATTCAATTCCTTTAATGGTTGCTTTTGACATTGGTTTTTTCAAATCGGAGAGTTTACCCCAATTGGTATGTGTTCGGGAAGCCCCGGAAAGAGCATCAACCGTAATATCTTTAGCACCGTCTTTTTTCACGTCTTCCGCCAATTTTTCCGCCAAAACTTGTTCTTCGTTACTGAAAAAGGCGGATCCGGTTGCAAGAGCAGTACCTCCAACCAAAATTTTACTCAGTACATTACGACGATCAGGATTAGTCGGTTTGTTTGTGTTGTCAGTCATTTTATTTTTGTAATAGTTAAATGGATGAAAAAGAATTTGAAAATTAAAAATTATTGACGTTGTAACATCAATTTCTTTGAAAGTACAGATTGAAACAAAAATAGAGTTTGAAGTAAGATAAGTGTATTTGTTATGAAATTCTTGGTTACTGAGTATTATCTACTGTTGAAGGGATTCTATTAAATTCGGTTGTCCATTGTTCGAGTTGAGAGGACAATTCGTCGGTCAACAATGATTCGTCCAACCGCCAAACCCAATTACCTTCGGCATGACCGGGAAAATTCATTCGGGCATCGGCGGGAAGTTGCAATAAATCCTGCATGGGGAAAATCGCAACATTCCCCGGTGAACTCATGACTTTTCGGATAATCGCTTCAATAATTGTCCGACGATTCAACGTTGAACCGGACGGGACAAACGGTTTGAGCATTTCCATTAGGAATTTCAAATCCCAAAACGGTTCTGGTTTTTTCCGGTCGGCTAATACTTCGTCAAACCAAGCGGCTAAGGTATTGGTGTCGTGTGTTCCGGTACAGACCAACGAATTTTCACTCCATTCCGCCGTCGCATCCGTATTCCGCCGAAAATCGAAATGAAATTGGAACACGTTGATTCCCGGAAATCCGTAATGATCACGCAATTGGTGGACACCGGGATTCATCACGCCAAGATCTTCCGCAATAAGTGATGCGTTGGGAAATTCGCCTAAAATTGTATTGAAAAAATCATTAGCCGGTCCCGGAACCCAATAACCGGCATCATTGGGATCAGGTTTAGGAGTCATACTGAAATAATTGTAAAAGCCGATAAAATGATCAAGCCGAATTGCATCGAACCGTTGCAAGGAATTGCCGATGCGAAAAGTCCACCAAGCGTAATTTTCGTTTTTATGCACATCCCAAGCGTAAAGCGGAGCGTTCCAACGTTGTCCGTCCGGGTTGAAACTATCGGCGGGAACACCGGCAACACGGCTCATGTGTCCTTGCTCGTCCAGTTGAAAAAGACGCGGCTCCGACCAAGTATCCACGCTGTTTTTGGAAACGTAAATCGGAATGTCGCCAATCAAACTAATTCCAAGTTTCCGGCAATAATCATGAAATTCATTCCACTGAACAGCAAATAAGAGTTGCAGAAATGTTTGGAAGGCAACCGTTTCTTCGAGTTCGGGATAAATTTTGTGAAGTGCATCCTGATCCGCATGACGTAACGCTTTGTCTTGCCACGACGTCCAGTCACACGTTCCGAATTTTTCGCTAAGAGCACAAAACAACGCATGAGGACCAATCCAAGGACTTTCATCAACAAAATTGTTGAAAGCCTTGTGATATTTGGTACTGATTGAAGAACGCCGAAATCGAACAAACGCTTTTTTTAGGCGTTGCATGCGAATTTCACGAGCGGCATGAAAAACCGTTTTGCTTTTGGGACCCAGAGAAGGCGAAACGATTTCTTCCGGTTCAAGAAGCCCAACACGTTCTAAATCTTCCAAGTCGATATAAATTGGGTCGCCGGCAAACGTGGAAATACTTGCGTACGGAGAAAAACAATCATTGATGGGATTGACCGGCAACAATTGCCAAACTTTTTGACCGGAGCGGCTTAAAAAATCGGCAAATCGTCGGGAACCTGCACCAAGATCTCCACAAAAAGAACCGCCCGAAAGCGAAGAAAGAGGCATCAGAACGCCACTAATACGTTTTGTTAAATCCATTGGACTATTTAATTCTAAAATTTTTTTAGTGAAGATTCTATTTTTACCCAAAACGATTGATTGTCAATATGGAACGGAATAATTTGCTCGCCGAACCAGATTAAGAACAACCTGATTGTGCAGATTATTTGTCCCGGTGTATTTATTGGCGAATAAAGAGAGACAGAGACGAACGATCAGGTATTAACCAACAGAGAGCTCCATTGAAAAGAATCTCGTACAGATTTTAGACGTTGCAAATCATTTTCTTAGACTAAAATATATTTTTTCATTTTTTCCATGACAATTGCGAAATCGAGTGGTTTACCAATATGGTCATTCATCCCCACCGCGAGACATCTATCAATATCTTCCCGAAAAACATTGGCGGTCATTGCCACAATCGGAATCGTTTGCGCTTTTGGCACTTCCAACGCCCGAATTGCTTTGGTTGCGTCTACGCCGTCCATTTCCGGCATTTGCATATCCATAAAAATCATGTCGTATTGGTCGGGCGAAGCAACAAACATTGACAACGTTTCCGCACCATTTTCCGCACAGTCAATCTGAACTTTGGT
>JAIRTV010000322.1 GCA_031254675.1 Planctomycetaceae bacterium
TGTTTTAATCAAGGCAACCGTGGTTACGTTAACGCGGTTATTCATTACGGACAGGCATCTGATTATAAGGAGGCACGCAAGATGATTCTGGAACACTTAAACAATACCGGAACACAATCAACTCAACCCGCTCAAAACTCCCTACCCAAACCGAAACCGGTATCACTAATACCTAAGGAGTGGGTTTATCTGGACGAAAACGGTAATCTTGCCAAAAAGATTAAACGTTACAAAGCCAAAACCGAAAACGGTTCAAAATATTTTGTGCCGTTTGTCTATTACCAAGCGCAATGGCGATCCAAAAACGATTTCAAAAAAGAATCGGAATGGAAAGAAAGTTGGCAACGTGTGGCAGGATTACCTCTGAATTTGCCGGAAATTCGGCAACGTACCGATGCCGCTGTTTACGGATGGAAATCAGATTTCAAACCGTTTCGTTTGGCAACACAAATTGCTGTCCCAACACAGTTGCTGTGTTCGGACGACAATTTGTATTGCCAAGCGGTTTGGAGTCCAATTGCCAGCCGAACACAAGAGCAGAATTGCCTTGCGGCAATGCAACCGCCCACCTCAAAAGAATTGAATCCTGTCTTGAAGAAGGATTAGAGAAAAGATCTATTGTTCCGGTGAATCTCACCCACAACCCACACCAACACCATTCCACAAATTTTTTTTCTAATTTTTTGGTTATCTTGACATTTTCCTGTTGCATTGAACCGACTTTATTTGTTAGAATAGCACTCCTCACTCAAAAACGGAATGTTCACCGTTTTTTCAATAATGTCCTTTAAGTTTTTTCATTTTGCAGGAACCCAATTTTCCATGACTCACAACCAATTTCGTACCCTCTTTTGTCTGTTTTTTTCGTGCGTCCTTTTTCTTACGGCTTGCCAAAAGGAAATCTCCGGTCAACCACTCGTACCTCCCAATACCGGTCACGATAACACCCTCGCCAACACCGATCAGTCCGGTAATAATGAATTGTTACCACTGGTTCCCGGAATTCGCGAACGAATCGTCGCCCAAAACTACATCCAACTCCTAGAACAAAATCACATCTCACAACGGAAATTAGATAACTCCGTTTCCCGCGAAGCCTTACGACTTTACATCAAAGGACTCGATCCTCTCAAACTCTATTTCTATCAATCCGATATCGATAAATTCCGCACAGAATACGAACAAACATTGTGCGACCTCGCAAAAAAACGCAACATCCAACCCGCATTCGATATCTACAACTGTTATCTCGACCGAATCAAAGAACGTGTCGATATGATCTTGAATATCCTCGACACCCCTCAAGATTTCACTCTCGATGAAGAAATCGTTCGCGATAAATCAAAAGATTTCTCGCTCGACGAAAAAACTCTTACAGAAAAAGGATTACAACATTGGCCCAAAAACCCCGAAGAAGCCTACGATCGTTGGCGGAAACGAATTAAAAGCGATATTCTCTCTCTCAAATCCGAAGCACGCGAACAAGAAAAAGAACACCAAAAAGCAATTGCCGAAGGGAAAGAACCAAAAAAGGTCGAACAACGTGACCCAATCGAACGATTACAAAAACGTTATCTGAGTTTCAGAAAACGAATGTTGCTCGAAAGTCATATCGCCAACGGGAAAATTCTTGACGACATCAAAAAATCAGCAAACGACGATGTCATGGAAGGCTATCTCTCCGCCATCTCCGGCGCACTCGATCCACACACTTCGTACATGCCACCAAAAATATTAGAAGATTTTAACAACATGATGCGCAAAGCTCTCGAAGGTATCGGAGCAACACTGACTTCCGAAGACGGTTATACTGTCGTCAAAAAACTTGTCAAAGGCGGTCCAGCGGACAAAGCAGGTGAACTCAAAGAAAATGATAAAATTACTGGCGTCGGGCAAGGAAAAGATGGAAAAATCGAAGATGTGGTGGATTCAAAACTGTCCGATGTCGTCAAACTTATTCGCGGCGCCAAAGGAACAATTGTTCGGTTGGAACTTGCTCCGGCAGACGGAACAGCATCGAAAATTATTGAAATTGTGCGGGATAAAGTCAATCTCGAAGATCAAGCCGCAAAAGCCGAAATTTTCGACGTCGGTCAGAAAACCGAAGGAAACCCCTACAAAATCGGCGTGATCGAACTTCCCGACTTTTATCTTGATATGGACGCCTTTCGACGTGGTGACCCCAACGCCCGAAGCACAACTGTCGATGTTAAAAAATTTCTCAAAGATTTCGTGGCACAAAATGTCGATCTCGTCGTACTCGATTTAAAATCCAACGGCGGCGGTTCGCTTCAAGAAGCGATTGCGTTGACGGGACTTTTTATCGAGTCTGGCAATGTCGTTCAAACAAAAGACGAAACAAGCAGCCGACCTCAACAACGTGATGATTTCGATCCAAACTGCGATTGGACAGGACCATTGGTTGTGGTTACGAGCAAACTCAGTGCAAGCGCCAGTGAAATTTTCGCGGGAGCGATTAAAGATTACAAACGCGGTCTGATTGTCGGCGATTCGCGAACACACGGCAAAGGAACCGTACAACAAATGCGCGATCTCAGCGAAAACTTTTTTAATAGTAACACCGTCGATTTAGGAGCCATCAAAATTACAATTCAGGGATTTTATCGTCCTAGTGGTGTTTCACCGCAACGTGAAGGAGTTGCGGCGGACGTAACAATTCCCTCGTACACCGATGTTCTCGAAGATATTTGCGAATCCGATCTCGATAACGCTTTGACATTGAGCAAAGTTTCGCAAGCCAGAAATTTTCAAATCAAAACGCCTTACGTAACACCGCAAATCAATGGAGAACTTCAAAAACAATCCAACGAACGTGTTTCAAATAACGACGAATTCAAAAAACGACAAAAAGAAATCGCCGCGTACAAAGAACTTCGTTCCCGCAAATCGTCCACGTTAAACGAAGCAAAATTCTTCGAAGAACAAGAACGTCTTAACGCCGGAAAATCCGAAAAAGAAGAACTCGAAGATTTACTCGAAAACGAAGGAAAAATTAAACGTAATTATTATCTCGACGAAGTATTAACGTTGAGTATTGATTATCTCGAATTGTTGCAAAAAAATGGAATTACATTTCCAAAGGAACGAACTATTGTGCAAAAATCATCCCCATTCAATATTCTGTTTGGACGGTAAACTTTTTGTAAGCTCAATAGTTTAAGTTTAATAACGAAAAATAATTCGATTAACCCTTGATGATTCATTTTGGGGCGTTTCAAATAAAATTCTATTGACAAATTGCGTTTCATCCTACGAAGATGAATTTTACTAAAAGACTTTCACTACCCACTTTAACGAAAAAACATGTCGGAGCAAACATTTTCAACGCTTTCTCAAAGTGTGATTGACGGTGATGCGGGAGCGGCGTTGCAGGAAGTCAATCAACTTATTGAAGCCGGCACGTCGCCGCAAACAGTTATGGACGAACATTTGATTCCGGCGATGGAAGAAGTGGGACGTCTTTTTGAAGCGAATGAGTATTTTGTACCGGAACTCTTGATTTCAGCGCGAGCAATGCAAGAATCAATGAAAATTCTCAATCCGTTACTAAAAAATTCCGGTGTGGAAAAGATTGGGCGGATTGTGATTGGAACGGTTCAGGGCGATTTTCATGATATTGGCAAAAATCTTGTGGCGTCGATGTTTGAAGGCGGGGGCTTTGAGGTAATTGATCTTGGTGTTGATGTTTCGCCGGAAAAATTCGCTGCCGCTGCCAAAGAACGGGAAGGAACAATTATTGCTATGTCCGCTCTGTTGACAACAACAATGCCGCAAATGAAAAAAGTTATTGAAAAATTGGAAAGCGATGGTATTCGGGCAACGTCGAAGGTGTTGGTGGGCGGTGCGCCGGTAACAGATGAATTTGCACGACAAATCGGCGCTGACGGTTACAGTGATAACGCCAGTGCCGCTGTTACATTAGCAAAAAGTTTTGTCTGAAAGAAAAAAATCAGTTCCAATAAAAAAAAGGCGTTGTCACACAAATTCATTGTGCGACAACGCCTTTGCAAATTCCGAAACGATCAAAACAATTACGGCGCCAATTCTTCTTCGTTTTCGTTATCGGATTCAATCAACATTAAATCATTTTGTTCATCGGTTTCCGGTTTTGTCAAACGAATCAACGTGAGTGGTTCGGAATTGTTTTCGTCAAAATGAACCAGAAGCGGAACCGAATCCTGTGTCAAATTCCAAAGACCACATTCAAAAACAGTTTGTTCATCATCGGTAAACCGGAGAGCAACTCGTTGTGATTTTGAATCAATGGCGCCAATAATTTGCCGTATCTTTCCGGTTTCTTCGTT
>JAIRTV010000370.1 GCA_031254675.1 Planctomycetaceae bacterium
CCCGTTCTGCAACATTGGCTTCCGTCCGAATACAGGGGCAAGTCGGCTATCGCCGACACAACCTTTCGGCGAAAGGTTGCCAACCTGATTTGAGGTCTTTTTCATTTTTTTGTGCGTGACTTTTGTTTTGGAGTGCGTGACTTTTGCTGTGGAGTGCGTGACTTTTGTCGTGGAGTGCGTGACTTTTGCTTTGGAGTGCGTGACTTTTGCTTTGGAGTGCGTGACTTTTGCCATGGAGTGCGTGACTTTTGTCGTGGAGTGCGTGACTTTTGTCATGGAGTGCGTGACTTTTGTTGTGGAGTGCGTGACTTTTGTTTTGGAGTGCGTGACTTTTGCTTTGGAGTGCATGACTTTTTCTTTAGAATACGTGACCTTTACTTCAGAATGTGTCCCTATTGTCTTTCGATACGTACCAATTCCGGTTCGTCGAAATTGGCACTTGGAGTGATCAAAAGACTCTCAGAAAAAGTCCCTTCTCATTTAGAATAAAGATTTTATAAGTCAATCAAGATGTTTCATAATCACCGCAAATCGACACGTTAAATCCGAGAGCTTCCGCCATGGCGGCTTTTACGGCAATTCGTTGGTCGGCTCGCAAGGCGTTGTCGGCGTAAGCAATTTGGATATGATTTGCCCGATGTCGCGACATAAACTGATCACGCGAAATTCCATTGAGTACCACAAAAACAGCCGGCCACTCATAAGTACACAACTTCCGACGTCGCTCCACTTCGGCATTCGGCAAATCAACAACATGACCACGACCAAGATCAATTCCAAGTTGACCGTTTTCAACAAAAGTTCGCGACCAAACAATTTCACCAGGTTTGCCGACTCCCGCTAACGTTCCGCCACCGAATGGAAAAAAAGTTGGGGTTTGGCGAAAACTTTCCGAATTTTTCCAACCTCCCTTGAAATGGGCAGGCGGCGCCGCTCCACTAATCTGGAAAACCCAAATAAAATCTTTCACGGTACCAGAATAATCCCAGTCTCCCCAACGAACATCGTGAAGAGTCGTTTCCAACGGCTGCCGCAACTCCTCTCCAACATAACGATCCAACAATCCATCCAACGCCGCACCTTCATCAACCTCATTAAAATGCAAAACCGGTTGACCATCAAAAAGAATTCGTTGACCATCAACACTCTTAACCGGCGGACGATCCGTATTGTTCATAATCCCCTCAACAAGATCGCTCGCCGGAAGTAAATCTTTGAGACCAAGTTGATATTGAATACCAAACATAGAACAACCAAAACGATCCGCCATCCGAACAGCAGCAATATACATTTTACATTGGATAAGAACTTGTTGCGGAGTCAAGTCTTTCTTTTCGTCCCGACCAAAATGAAAAGTCATACCACTTTCAACAAGCCAATCGTACACCTCACGAGCTTCTGTATCGGAAATTTGCATCGTGTCGTAATAAAAAGCCGACTGACTAAGACGCTCCTTAAACACTCCAAGCGGAAACAATAATTCGTCGGGAATAATCGCATTGTACATTCCCATACAACCCTCATCACAAATCCCCATAACCGCTTTGGCAGAACGTAATTGAGCCGCAAGTCTTTGACCAAGTTGCCGATCCGTTTCAGAAATTTTAACGTTCGAAAATGGTCTCACATGAGAAATTTCATGTTTTGTCTTGCCGGTTCGCAACCATTCCTCCAAATGACAGAGAAACCATTCGTCCGTAAAATCAACACTCCAAAGTGTCGAAAATTCTTTTCCCGCTTTGATCAAACCACCGTTGAGATTCAACATTCCCACCAAACCAGGCCACGTTCCCGACCAATTAGCAACCGTCAAAATCGGTCCTTCATAATCGTATAACCCCGAAAAAACATGATTCGAATACTGCCACACCGATTCCGCCACAATAATCGGACGTTTCGAATCCAGTTTCGAAAAAACATCAAGCCCCATTTTTTGCGACGAAATAAAACCATGTTTTTCCAAAGGATCATACCGATGCCCCCGTTCGATCTGATAACCAAGTTGACGCACCGCCTGAGTCAACGCCGCTTCCATTTTCTCTTGTTCCGCCCAACAATCCTGATTCGCAGAAAGCCGCAAATCACCACTGGCAACAAGATAAACCGTTTTGTCATTTGAATTCGTCATCATCTTTTCCTTTCTTAAAGAGGATTTTTGTTCATGTACTGCCAAAAAAATTTAACAAAAAATCATTTTACATAACGATTTTATTCAATCAAAAAACCATGTTTCAGAAATTGCCAAAAGGAAAACGTATAAATTTATCGTTTTGAAAAACCATCCGAAACGGATTGTTCCCGTTCAAAAAATGAAATAACGGTTGCAATCAATACCATAATAAGTGTTCCAAAAACAGGAATCATGTACGGATGATAACAACTAACACCGCCAACCCGTTCCGCAAACCATTCCAATAACGCCGCCATTTCGTGAGCATCTTGCTTTTCGAACCAATTAATCAAATCAGGAATCGTGAACCAGAAAATAGCAAACGTTCCAATAAAAACGCCAAGAATTGCCGAAAGATTCCTCGCTCTCCGAACCAATATTCCAATCAGAAAAAGACCAAGCATACCACCACCAAAAATGCCAACAAGCGTCCACCAAATATCAAGCGCACTGTCCGTTAACCGTATCAAAATCAAAGCAGCAATCGTTCCAAAAAATCCCCAAATAATTGTTCCGGCATAAAGAACACGCATTGACTCTTTATCAGAAGCATTCGGTCTGACAAAACGAAGATAATAATCACGCAATATCAATGTTGCCGAAGAATTGAGACTACCGGAAATCGTACTCATTCCCGCCGCAAAAATTGCCGCAACCAAAAGACCAACCAAACCCGGAGGAAGATATTGACCAATAAAATGAGGAAAAACACGATCACCAATGTCTTTATCTTGAAGTGTTGCCGAAAGTGTTTCAATTTGAGCCTGATATTCTGTTGCGAAAACTTTTCGACCGGTTTGAAAATCAATCTGATACGTTGGAACAACACCAGACTGAATCAATTTTTGATGCGCAACAATTTGACGAACAGCATTGAGATCACGATGATGATTCGGTCCTGTGTGATAAAGAACAAATAACAATGTTCCAATCAAAAAAAATAAAGCGGAAACCGGAATGTACAATAATCCGCCAAGCCAAATACTTTTTCGTGCTTCCGCTTCATTTTTCGACGTTTGATAACGTTGAACATAACTCTGGTCAATACCAAAATTTTTCAAATTGTCACAAAAACTGTAGAGAAAAACAACCAGAATTGTTGAGAGACCGAAATTGAAGGAAATCGTCCCTTGTGTTGCGGTAACTCCACTTTCTCCGAGCGAAAATTTACCGTGTTCGAATGCATAGAGTACAGCGGTAACAATTCCGCCTTCAATGTTACAGGCGAGAACAATCAGTGAAATAACGGCTCCGATAAGAAGTATAACCGTCTGAATCGCGTCTGTCCAAAGAACAGCAAGAATACCACCAATAAAAGTGTAAATGGTTGTGGTGATTCCCGTAACAATGATAACCGTTGCCAAATCCCAGCCGAAAAGAACCGACATCGGTAAGCCCAATAAATACGTTACAACACCAATTCGCGCAATTTGTGTAAACAAATAAAAAATACTGGCATAAAGCCGCGCCCAAGAACCAAACCGAAATTCAAGATTGGCATACGCCGAAACATCACCGGTTTTACGATAATACGGCAAAAAATACGTAACGGCAATCCATACCGCAAACGGAATAGCAAGACAAAAAACAAACGCATTCCAGTTACCGACAAACGACTTCCCAGGGTACGCCAAATAACTGATACTACTCAAATAAGTTGCGAAAATCGAAAGCCCAACAAGCCAACCCGGCATAGAACGTTCTGCAGCTGTGAATCCTTCCGGCGAACGACTCCGACGCCAAAAATAAAGACCAATACACAACGTCAACACAAAATAAACAACCAAAACAACCCAATCAAGGAATGTAAAATGTCCCATTCTTGTCGCTCTCCATCATGTCTTCGTTAATCTTCAGCAAAAATCCAGTAAACATTCCAGCTAAGAATGACCGCATTATTCTATGCCCAATAGAACAGAAAACAAGTGTAATTAGGCGACAAATAGATGTCTTTTTACGACAAGAGTTATAGTTCCCAATTTCAGATTGACCTTGAACTCAGCTCTCAACGATTTCGTAGTGATCCTTACCAATAAAAATCAACAAAGCGGATTTCAAGTTGGAACGATCTTTTAAACGTGCAGAATGAATATATTGATTTAATTGTTCCAAACCTTCTTGGCGTTTGTGATCAATTTCGGATTGTTTGGCATCGGTCTTACAATATTTTAACTCCCACACCCATTCATATTTTACTTGAGGAAATTTCGGATTACGTTGCAAAAAGATGTCCACACGACCCGGAACCGTTTCAAATTCGCTCATCGGAACATAAAGATCATTCAAAAGTAAATAAGCAAGCAATAACACTTTAATATATTTTTCATCAAAACGTTGCAAATCAAAATCGGAAAGTTTGCTAAACGCATGTTGAGAAACATAATCAATAAATCCATGAATCGTTCCCTCAAACGCCATAACATTGATCGTGTCTTCAATCTGATCCGTGTCCATTTTGGCAAGATGCGAACTTTCCTCAATCAGTTGCCGAATCTGTTCCCAATAAATACGTTGAATAGAATAATTCGGAATGACTAAACGTAACTTATTCACGCAAGATTCTTTGATCGTTAGCAACCCCATATAAAACAACAACGAAACAAAATAAACATCATCACTCAAACGATCAATCGAAAATTTTTCCAATATCCGCGAAACAATTCCGCCGTCTTTAATAATTTGAATCAATATGTTACGGTTATGTTCGTTCTTGACAAGACGTTTCAAACGACCAGGATCAATACTTAAATTCGGATCAATTAGATTTGTTGGCGGTTTGTTATTCTCTAATATTTGTTCAAGAAAATAGAGAATCATGGATGAGTTATAGACTTTATTTCCGTTTTCTGCATTAAACCGATAACCGTTATAATAATATTCCATATCAATATCAATTTGACTCGCCTCAATTCCCGCCGCCGCCATCAACTCTCTCACTTCTTCCTGCGTAAAACCCAACATATCGTTGTAACGCGGTTTAAGCGTGTAATTAGTTGCAATATTGTAACCGCTGGTCAAATCGTCAAGCATGACCGGAGAAATACCCGTGATAAAAGTTCGGTCAACAATTCCTTGATCGGTCGCAATTTTGAGCTTTTCGTAAAAATCACGAACTAATCCATT
>JAIRTV010000387.1 GCA_031254675.1 Planctomycetaceae bacterium
GGAAACGGTTTACGGATATAGCCGTCCACTCCCAAACTTTCAGCATAGGCTTTGTGCCGTTCACCTTCATTTGCCGTGATCATAATCACACGGATCGGGTAATAACGGGTTTGCCGTAACGTTTCAAGAATAAGAAATCCGCTTCGTTTAGGCATCATGATATCAAGAATGACTAAATCCGGCTTTTCTTTATTGACCATGATCAAGCCTTGATCTCCGTCAAAAGAAACAACAACATCGTATCCGGCTGTCTCTAAGGCAATCCGAATCGATTCAATGATCTCACGATCATCATCAACAATTAATATTTTCTTTTTCATATTAGCAGGTGGGAATAAATGAGGCGGGATGGCTGACAGGTAATGTTACGATTTTATTTTCCAATTTGTATTTCCGCTTGTTATAATAACAATAACTTAACGGATACATGATATTGGGGCAGGATAACAACATGGCGAATAGTTCGGAACAACAGAAAGGAACAAGCAAGGGGGTACTACTGACCAGTACGGATAACTGCTTTCGCGAACAAACCGCACATACCGTCAATTTAACCATCGCCAGTATAGGAACAGAAAAGATCATTAAATAATTTACAATATCTCCTTTTTTTTTTTTCATCAACCGCCCCAAAATTCAACTCAAAACAAAATGAAGCGGAAAATGAATTATTTGTTTCATTGTTTGTTTAGGACATTTTTGTTCGGTTTGGTTGCCGCACAAATTCGGGGTCTTTGTCAAGCGGCAACCGAACAACTTGACCGGATTCAGCGGCTTTGTAAATTCCAAGAATAATTTCAACACTTCGGCGTCCTTCATTGCCGTCAACAATCAATGGCTCTTTATCATCAATGGCGGCAATCATGTTGGCAAAAAGTTTGGCGTGACCCGCGAAATTGATTGCTGACGGATCAGCGGCGCCACCGCCACCGGATTGACGATAAGTCATTGCCTCGCGAATCTCCGCGTCTTCCGGCGCAGAAGCAGCAAAATCCCATTTGACAATATCTTCTTCTTCCAAAACGGCAGACCCTTTCGACCCACTAATCTCAACCCGTTTCAAATAGCCAGGGTAAGCCGCTGTTGTTCCGACAATTGTCCCTAAGGCTCCGTTGGCGAACTTTAATGTTGCCACCGCAACATCTTCCACCTCAATCCGGTCATGGGCTAACAACGCAGAATGTGCCGTGATTTCCGTAACAGGTCCCATGAGCCAAGTCAAAAGGTCAATTGTATGAATTGCCTGATTCATCAGCGCTCCACCGCCGTCAAGTTCCCAAGTTCCACGCCAAGCGCCGCTATCGTAATATTCTTGGGTTCGGTACCATTTGACAATTGCATCGCCCAATGTTAAACGCCCAAAACGACCTGCGTTAATTGCCGCTTTAATTTTCTGTGAGGAATCGTGAAACCGGCTGTGAAAAACGGTTGCGAGTTTAACGTTTGATTTTTGGCACGCTGCAATAATTCGATCGCAACGTTCCAGCGTAATTTCAAGCGGTTTTTCGACGATCACATGTTTGCCTGCTTCTGCTGCTGCCAAAGCCGGTTCGATGTGAGCGCCGCTGGGGGTTCCAATGGTAACAACGTCAATCCGGTCATCGGCAAGAAATTCCCGAAAACCGTGATAGGCTTTGCAACCGGAATATTGTGATGCTAAACGATCCGCCGACTGCGAAACCATATCGTAACAAGCGACAAGCGTTCCTCCGGCGGCTTCAATCGCTTTCGCGTGAAAACCGGCAATCATGCCGCAACCAATAATCCCAAAATTTTTTGTCAATCGTTTGACCATAATTAGAAATCGTGTAGTTAAGTTGTTAGTAACGGATTAATTTGTAACTCATAAAAAAACAATTCGCCATCGAATCAACACCAACAATTTTCGTAAAACCGTTCAAATATCAATTTACTCTGTTCTTTCTTTTTACATTTCTATTTCTATTTTAGCGGTTTTGTTGGTTGAAGCGAATGGGAATTTTTTTGCGGATTGATTCGATGATTGTTTCTGCAATCGCGATTGCGTTCAAGGCTCGTTGACCGGAGACAGATGGTTGGCGATTATTTTGGATGGATTCCACAAAATCATCCATTTCCGCTGCCAGTGCATCACCAGCCGCCAACGCAGGAACGGTATCGCTTGTCATTTCGTTTGTTAGGAAATGTTCTTGCATGAAATTGGGGGCGAGTTTTGCTGCTGTATCGGGGGCAACATATTCCGGTTTGAAAAGACCTTGTGTGATTTGTTTGTCGGGTTGATATTTTTTAACGGTTCTTGCGGAAAAATCAATCGTTGTCGTGCAAGACATTGAGGTAATGCGCATTTCCCGAATGGGATTCGGGGCAACACGGGACGAATAAAAGCGTGCTATTGTTCCATTTTCGAATCGGATTTGGGCATTGGCGATATCTTCGTGGATTCCGCCAAGAATATTAAATCCGATGGCATCAACCCAAAGTACCGGCGAAGGAATGAGGGAGAGGACAAGATCAAGGTCGTGAATCATCATATCAAACACGGTTCCGACATCGGTAATGCGAAACGTGTACCCACTTGTTCTAGCGGCATCAATGAGGGCGAAATGACCGTTTTTAATATCCTGAAATCCTTCTTGGGCAACACGCCAAGCCGGATTAAATTCTTCGACGTGACCGATTTGAAAAACAACTCCGGTTTGTTGGGCGATTTCGACTAATTTTTGAGCATGGTTCCATGAAGAACACATTGGTTTTTCCATAAGAACGTGCAAACCATTTCGCAAACAAATTTCGCCGAGTTCGTAATGCAATGATGTTGGTGAGGCGATTACGACGGCGTCAACAATTGGGAGGAGTTCTTCGAGGGCGGCATATTCCCGAACATGATATTTTTCGGCAAGGTTTTGACGTGCTTGTTTCGAAGGGTCAACGACGCCGACAAGTTCAATTGCGTTGTGTGAACTTGCCTTGTTCGCATGAAACGAACCAAGCCGACCAGCTCCAATAATTCCGAGTTTGATCATGTTTTTTAATGAATTGTTTCGTCGGAAACAAACTAGAAATGTTGAAACAAAATAACGTTCAGGATTATTTTATGATGAACTTTTTAGTGAATGACTGGTTTGTCGATAAATTTTATTCTAAATGTTCAATGAAGTCTATAACTTTCCTCTGACATTTCGGAAAAACAACAAAAGTTTGCAATGATTCTTTTGTGGCGATTCCTCTGTAATGATTCCGTATCTTTGGGTTGGAATTGGGCAGTTTTTATAAACTATTTACAGAGAATAATCAAGAGGGAAGCAACCTTTTCTATAAAAGATTGATTTGGTGTTTGCGAATTGTTGTTTTTATTCGGTTGTGTTCTTGAACACGCTAACGAATTTTCAGAGAAGTTTGAGAATTGATTGAGAGTATTTTTGGGAGGTGCGGTCTGTGATTTGTCGCAAGCGAATAATCGTTCTTAAACTAAAATTCCGCTTGCGACACGACTCACTTTCAACTATCAACTAAATAGATAATTGTAACATTTTACGGTAGATTGACAGAGACTCCATCGTTAACCATTGCCAATGCTTTGAGTATTGCTGTACCGGTTGGAGTGGAAATACTTCGCACAGAACCATCTCCAATCAAGAAATTGGCAATACCAGGATGCCAACTACCAAAACCACCTCGTGTAGTATCATGAATCAGTCCGCCGCTTGTTGGTTCTTTGTTATTGGCAAGAGGAATTGCTGTATAAGATGTTTCACTGACATACGACTTTACAATGGGACGTGCCGGTCCGATACTTCGATGATTTCCGGTAGCGTGATAAGGAAAGTCTCCATATCTTCTTTGTTCTGCCCCAGTCGGCAATACGTTTCCTACTCCGCCTTCCGCAACATGTTTTTCACCGATAACAAATTGGTTACTTGTACCATCTTGCCACCATGACATTGTATCGCGGCATTGCCATGCACTGGGTTTTGACGTATTCAAGGTGATTGCAGTACGAAAAGAACCAACCGACCGATCTAACTGGGCATCTTGATCGTGTTTCCACCAATCGGCGTTATCTTTCCAAGCCATGACAGCAGCATAATCGCCAAGAGGGCCAGCCAAAATATCATCGCAATCACAATTGATCGCATCTGTTGCTACCGTAGGGTCATAATAAATTTGCGAACCGGAACCACGACGTGTCGGACAACGGTAAAACGAAACCGAACCAAATCCGTCTCGTTCTTCCGATGAAAGCGAATTCCACCAAACATTACCGAAAACATTGTCGAATCCGACAACAACCGGACTGCTACCGGTTTGGTAACTTGTCAGTTTGTCGTAAAGGGCTGCTTGTTCGACAAACGGATAAATCAACATCCAAAAAGTTGGACGTTGTTGATCAGTTGTTGCATTAGCGGTTGATGTTGTGTACAAACAAATTGGCGGTAAACCGTTCATGGTGTCGTGAAAGTTGTGAACACCGATTCCCATTTGCTTCAAATGGTTACTGCATTGCATTCGCCGTGCGGCTTCTCTCGCGGCTTGAACGGCAGGCAACAGAAGTGCGATTAACACGCCAATAATCGCAATAACCACAAGAAGTTCGACCAACGTAAAGCCGAACCGTGAAGAGCGAATAGAAGAGAAGAATTTAGTGAAAAAGCGTTGGAAAACCGACCACTTTCCACTATCCGTTCTCAACTCTCCACTCCATCTAGCCCCCCCCCCCCTGCTTTGCGCAGATTGCCATGTTTAACATTTGGATTTTCGCAAAAAATATTGCGAAAATCTCGACTAAACATTTTACGAAATTTTCCATCGTCATTCTCCTTCTTTACAAGGGTTTACCGATATAATTGCGAAACATTGCCGAAAAACAACTCGACAAAAAATATGAATCACAATCGACTAAGTTTCGTAGTTTATGTTAAACGGAAAAAATTGTCAAGAGATTTTTTTACTTTTAAAAAATTTTTGGGGGTAATGATTCAATAGAATTTTCGTTAAAAAAATTGTAACCGTTCACGTTGTTTTATGTATGTGCGCGAACGTTAATGCGATCTTTTAGAAATGGCATTATATTTTTGGATTGTTGATAGTCGGTTTGTAGTCTCGCCCAGAAGTGTTTAAGTTTGGCGTTTTCTCGTTCCAAACGCAATACCTTCGAAGCAATAACTTTCAAGTAGAATTTGTCATAACCGAATTAGACAATTCACAAAAAAACGACGCAATAGAGAATATTCCCGTGAACGCTTACTGAACAAAGTGAAAAGCAGAGACCGTACCCCCGCCGATATTGTCCGGTCTGAAAAGATTTTCAAGTCAATGGAAACCGAAACTCGGTTTATTCGCCTCTCTGTTTGCCAAAAGATTGCCCGTTTTGTTTATCCAAATTCACACACCAACCAGTAAACCACAGAATTTTTTAAAAAAATTACAGGATGTGTCCTAAAAAATATTGCCCCCCATCTTGCCATACCAAATTTCGATGATTATAATTTGTCGAAAATAATTTAATAAACAAATGCGATGTTTTTCAAATTTCAGTTTTGTTAAATTATTTCGCGGGCGTAGCTCAGTTGGTAGAGCACGACGTTGCCAACGTCGTTGTCGACGGTTCGAACCCGTTCGCCCGCTCTGAAATCCATAACCGCCGGGGCGGTTTTCCGGTTCAAGGTACAAAGCCCAGTCCCACAAAGGCTGGGCTTTTTTATTCATTGCAATTTATTCACGCAAATCACCCATCAAACGAATAAATTTCACAAAATGAATTAACCAAATTGGAGTTTGGATTCGGCAATAAAACTTCTTTCTCTAATTGTAAAAACTATGACAAATTCTGATATGACAACAAATTTCGAAAATAATATCGGTCCCGACACCAAATCCACCGATTTAATATTGACCGCCGATATTCAAAAAGTCAGCGCCTGCGAACGACACGTCAAATTAACCATTCCACAATCCGAAGTCGAACGCCATTTCCAACAAGAATTTGACGAATTAGAAAAAAGTGCCTATGTTCCCGGTTTTCGCCCCGGGAAAGCACCACGAAAACTCGTCGAAAAACGATTCAGAAAAGATGTTTCCGACCAAGTTAAAAATACATTAGTCGTCAACGCCTTGGCTGTAATGAATCAACGACAAGATTTTACCGCAATCAGCGAACCCAACTTTCAATATGACTCCTTAGTTTTGCCCGATGACGGACCTTTTGTTTTTGAATTTGGAATCGAAGTGCGTCCCGAATTTGATCTGCCAGAATGGAGAGGTCTCAAAATCGAAAAACCAGTACGAGATTTTTCCTCCGACGATATCGACGCAACAATGCGACAAATTCTGGAAACTCACGGTGAACTCAAACACAAAACCGAACCCGCCGAACTCAATGATTATATCGAAACAAAATTGACATTCAAATTAGGCGAGCAAATTCTTTCTTCGATCAATCAGGAAACCATACGGATTTGTCCAACACTTTCGTTTCACGATGGTTCCATTGGGAATGCCGATACGTTGTTAACCGGAGCCAAACCAGGCGACGTAATCACAACCACAATCACCTTAACAGAAGATGCCGCCAATCCTGAATTGCGTGGAAAAACGGTTGATGTGGTTTTTGAAATTCTGGCGGTCAAAAAATTAGTCGCTCCGGCTCTTTCCGAAACCTTTTTAGAACGTCTCGGCGACTATAAAAGCGAAACCGAATTTCGCGAATCAGTTCACGACATGTTGCAGCGTCAATTGGAACTCGAACAACGAGTTCAGGCTCGCCGTCAGTTAACCGAAGCTCTGGTTATCACCGCCAACTGGGAACTACCGCCAACATTGCTCCAACGTCAATCCGAACGAGAATTTCGACGGAAAATTCTAGAATGGCAACGAAGCGGTTACAGCCAAGAAACAATTCAAGCCTACGCCAATACTTTACGCCAACACAATACCGAAGAAACAACCCGCGCCTTAAAAGAACATTTTATTCTCGAAAAAATCGCCGAAGTTGAGAATATTATGGAAACGGAAGAAGATATTGAGTTGGAAATCAGACTGATTGCCGCACAAAAAGGATTGTCGCCGCGACGAGTTCGTGCCCATCTCGAAAAAGCAGGCGAAATGGATATCTTGCGAAATCAAATCATTGAACGAAAAGTGATTGATTTAATTTTTGAGCACGCGACTTTCAAAGAAGTTCCGTTTCAATTTCGACCTTCAAACGAAAACGCAATTGATTGGGCGGTTGCCTCTGACCCCAACGCGATTGCAGAAGCAACCACAGAAGACCTAAAAGCTTTTCGCCGAGAAATCGACTCCAAGAAAAAAATAGATAATAACGCCAAAATTAAATAAATCACAAATATTGTTTATCGCCATGTTGCAAACTCTTACCGAACATTTTGAAACATGGCTTCTGGAATCGCGGAAACAGTCGGGCGATTTTATTGTTGTGTTGCTTGATAAAATTCTTGTTGGTGCAGCGTTGTTGTCGGCAAGCGATATTCATTTTCAACCAAGTCGCAACGGTGTTGAGATACGGTTTCGTATTGACGGTGTTTTGCATATTCTTGGCTGTTTGCCGTTGGAACATTCTGCTCAGATTGCGGCGCGGCTCAAAGTTTTTGCGGGTCTTTTGACTTATAAAGTTGATGTGCCTCAAGAAGGACGTGTTCGAAGTGGGCGAGTTGCCGGAATTGCCCAAGAAATGCGAATCAGTTCCGCACCAACACTTTTTGGAGAACGAATTGTTGTTCGTTTTTTTTCGCCGGAAAATCAATGTCAATCAATAGAATCGCTTGGCTTCGAAGAGTCGATTCAGCAACATCTTCGCGAAACGGTTGCGCGGCGGAGTGGAGCGGTTTTGATTGTGGGACCTTCGGGCAGCGGCAAAACAACAACCGCGTATGCGTTGCTTCGTGAATTGGCAAATTGTCGCGAAACAATTCGCAGTATTGTTTCGTTGGAAGACCCGATTGAACATGCGATTGACGGCGTGGCGCAAATTGAAATTTCGTCCTACTTCGATTCCGGCGGAGCGGAACACAATGAAAAATCTCGTACTTTGACGCTTGATCGGATGTTGCAATATATGATGCGGCAAGACCCTGAAGTCTTGATGGTTGGCGAGATTCGGGAACGCCGAACAGCGGAAGCCGCATTTCAAGCGGCGTTGACCGGACATCTTTTGATCAGTACTTTTCACGGCGGCAGTGCGGCGGAATCAATTGGTCGTTTTCTGGAACTTGGGATCGAACCGTTTGTTCTTCGGAGTAGTATTGCGTTTTTACTTTGCCAACGACTATTACGCCGACTTTGTTCGTGTTCGGCAAAAGTGGAACAACCGTTAAAAATCCGTCTTCAAGGTAACAATTTGACGGTTCGGCAATATTTTGAACCTTGTGGTTGTTCCAATTGCGGCGGAACCGGTTATGCGGGGCGGATTCCGGTTGCGGAGATTTTGCCGCTTGAAAACGAAGAAATCGCCCACGCCATTCTAGAACGCCGTGCCACAGGAACTCTTCAACAGTTGGCGTTGCAACAAGGAATGATACCGCTTGTTGACAATGTTGTTCGCTGTATTGAAACCGGTTCTACATCTCCATTGGAGGCAAAACGTGTTCTCGGTCATTAACATCAGTTCATATCGTCGCGTTAACATCGGTTATTAAATTGCCGTCCGTGTCTTTTGAGTTCAATCTTTTAATTGCGATGATCGTGTTGATTTCGGGACGGAGTACAAACCCGTCATAATATGAATAATCCGTTTCCAAATGGAAAGTCTTCTCTCAAATAGAACTCCTAACCGATCAATCATTCATGACCGATTACTACTTTAAGAAACCAATTGTGTTGGCTTTTGAGTAGCATGGAAGAAAAGAGGGATTCAAGGACTGAATAAATATTCTAAAAAACTATCAAATCCCCTCAGCGAAACCATGAATGACGAATTTTATGACGATAATTTACGAGCCTTCCCCGGACCGAAAGCTCTTTTGGATTATGAAGATGTTCCTTTTTTCGGGAGTCTGCCCGAACTATTACGATCAATCCGTTCTATCTTTGGACTCGAAATCGAATTTATTCGTGCCGGCGGGACATTGCCGGATATGATGGCTCGCTGTTTCACAATCAAGGTCGAAAATGGAAAATCACCTGGTTGTCTCGCCTTGCTTCCATCAAAACATATTCGAAATCACTCCATGAATTTTTCCGAACAAGATAATTTTCTCACGTCATTGGCATTGCTCCTCGGCGACGCTTACCGTTGGCAACAAATGTTTCGGAAATACGAAGCCGAACTCGCTTCATTGGTTCCCGTTCCCGTCACCGACACCAACGAACCACGATTCGCCGAAACTCTTTTCAATGTCCTGAAAGAAGGCGCGAAAATTTTGGATTGCCATGCGGCGTCGTTTTATATTTTGGAAACGGCAACGAATTTATTGAAATTGCGTTCTTGTTGGGGATTACCGGAAGAGCGGTTGCTTGATGCTCCTCGTTTGTTGCATGATTCGATGGCGGATCTGGAAGCGATTCTTGGGCAAGCGGTTATTTTGAACGAAGATTATCTTTTTGAAATCTGGGGTGCGCCGGAAGATTTTCCGGCGGCGGTTTGTGTGCCGGTTTCCTCGCCGGTGTCGATTATTGGAACGCTTTGGTTTTTTTCCAACCGGCAACGTCATTTTTCAGAACACGATCTCCGGTTACTGGAAATTATTACCGGACGTCTTGCGGCAGAAATTGAACGCGCCTCGTTGCTCCGCGAACTGGAACGTTCCCGAAATCTAAAAGCAAGCGCTTGAATAGTGGAGAGCGGAGAGTAAAAGAACGGAAACATTATTGATATTCTTAATCGCTAATCCTTGATTTTGACCAATCAATGCAGCAGAAGTTTTATATTGAAACGGTTGGTTGTCAGATGAACGTGTTGGATAGCGAACTGGTTTATTCCGGTTTGGTTCAATCCGGTTTGTTGCCGACACCAGACCGAGACAACGCCGATGTCATTTTATTCAACACGTGCAGCATCCGACAACACGCCGAAGATAAAATTTATAGCGCACTCGGTCGCTTAAAACATTGGAAAACGTCAAAACCTTACGGAATTTTGGGCGTGATTGGTTGTATGGCTCAGAAAGATCAAAAGATGATTTTTCAACGTGCGCCTCATGTTGATCTTGTTCTTGGTCCCGGTCAGTTGGAATTACTTCCCGAAACGGTTCACCAACTTCTCGACGAAAAATTGCAACAACATCATGCCGATCAGGAATGGGATTCCGGCAAAAAACTTCTGGTGAGTCTCAAACGTCAGGAACATCGCCATGCCGAAGTCGCTGAAAGTTTCCGGCTTTTCGATCCCGTCCGCAATCCAACAGCAAGACTCAATCGGTTTCAGGCAATGGTTCGGATTATGTTTGGTTGCGACAAATTTTGCACGTATTGTATTGTTCCGTCTGTTCGGGGACCGGAACAAAGCCGGTCACCGCAAGATATTCTCGACGAAATGCGGGCGTTGGTTGGGCAAGGCGTTGTCGAAATCACGCTGATCGGTCAAACGGTCAATTCGTATCGTTACCGCGAAGGCGGAAAAACCACACGGCTTGCTGATCTTCTTTATCAGGCGTCGGAAATTGACGGGTTGCGGCGGATTTGTTTTGTTACGAATTATCCTCGCGGTATGGACGACGATTTGCTTCAAGCGGTACGGGATTTGCCGAAAGTGTCCAAACATCTTCATATTCCGGCTCAAAGTGGTTCGGATACGGTGTTGCAACGGATGAAACGGCATTATTCCGCTTCGGATTACCGTGAACTCGTTGACCGAATTTACGCAACTATTCCCAATGTCTCAATGACTTGCGATTTAATTGTTGGTTTTTGCGGCGAAACAGACGAAGAATTTCAGCAAACTGTCGAATTAGTTCGATATTGCCGATTCAAGAATAGTTTTATTTTCAAATACAGCGAACGCCCTGGTACAAAATCCGCCGAACTTTATCCCGATGACGTACCGGAATTGGTCAAGAAAAGCCGGAATCAGGAGTTGCTCGAAATTCAGGACAAGATCGCACGCGAACAAAATAAACAGTTTATTGGCAAAACGGTTGAAATTCTTGTGGAGGGAATTACCAAACAATTGGAAACCGGTGGAGTGCAACTTTCCGGTCGAACATGGTGTGATCGGATTGTCGTCTTCAATGCAC
>JAIRTV010000426.1 GCA_031254675.1 Planctomycetaceae bacterium
GATGGATGTCGTAACGATATTGAGGCGGTGAAAAGTGTGATTACGGGTCGTTTGGGTTTTGTTGCGGAAAATGTGGTCGTGCTGCTAGACGAACAAGCAACCAGAGACGAAATCCTTAAACAAATGAAACAATTGACCACGCAAATCCAGTCGCGATCCCAAAATGATAACCCCGCACAAGTCCTGTTTTATTTCAGCGGTCACGGTTCGCGAATCCTAGATCAACCGGCAGAACATCCCGATCACGATTCTGAAGATGGTTACGATTCAACCCTCGTCGTCTATGACTCTGAACACCAAGGAAGCAACTTTGATATCAGAGACGATGAATTGAATCAGTTCTCCCACCAAATTTGCCAAAATAACAAAGCAGAACTCCTAATCGTATTGGATTCGTGTCATAGCGGCGGCGGAGCAAGAGGAATCACACGATTTCGCGGAATTGACAGAAACTTGGAGCGTCCTCTTTCCTCCAAACAGCCAAATCAAATTATCATTCCAAAAAAATTGCCGGAAGGAGCCGTATTTATCTCCGCTTGTCGATCCGACGAAAAAGAACCAGAATACGAAATAAACGGCAAAAAATACGGATTGTTTACGTATCACTTTACCCGATTACTCCAATCCGAAAAAACAGTTTCCGCCTTGGATTACAGATCACTCAAAGATGCCATCCGCCGCTCTTACCAACGTAATATCATCCCACAACCACCAACACCAACAATTGAAGGAAGTATGAGAATGTTGGCAAAGCCCGTCTTGGGCAATGACTCTTCTGTCGATTACAAACCGTATTGGGAAGCACAACGAAACGATAATAGCCGCAATGTCCTTCGAATAGAAGCAGGAAAAATCAATAACATAACAGAACACTCCTTGTATGAATTATATGCCAACTCGGAACAGGCAATTACTTCGGACGCGGAATCTCTCGGTTGGTTAAAAATCACAAAAGTCGAGGCTAATTACTCCCTCGGACAATTTTTCCAATGGCAAAATAAAGAACATAACAAACAAATCGAATCAGTTTTGCCCAATAATTTTAAGACGGGAGTTGTCGTGGAGCGTTACCATGATTACGGAGACAACATACTTTCAGTTCGTATTGTAAACGCAGAAACAGGAAAAATAATCACCCCACAAAATCACCAAACAATTCCCGAAACTATAAAAAAACTTTTTTTGGGTACTGATTTGGAAAATGAATCTTCGTGGATACGATGGGTTGGCATAGATGAAAATTGTGACATTGTTATTAAATATGATGACCGTGCAAAATTGGCGACTCTTTTCCCCGCAACCGGAAATATCGCCGAACACCGCGAACAAATCACAACTCGAGGAACAACCATACCAAAATCACTCAACGGCGGATGGGGTCCTATCCAATGGGGAACAGAACAAGGACAACATGATTTGATTCAATTGTTACGTCGAATTATGAAGGCGTTGAGTTTAAAACGGCTTGCTGCCGTGAAAAGCGATCAAGAAAAAAACAACAAAAATGATGTTAAAAAATTGGCTGTATCAATATTTCGCTATGATCTTGAGAACGACAAAATATCCGAAATCCCAGACAACCCCACTAACAACCTCATTCTTCAAGGAGGCGAAAATGACTGGCACCAACTTCAAATTGTCAATAAAGACGAAAAACCGCTTTACATCTCAATTTTGTGTATAGACCCCGACATGCAAATCGCACCTTTCCCATTCGGACCAGAAAACAATCCATACCAATTCGATCCAAACGTCGGCACAGATAACAACAAAAACGCCAATCGACTTGAGCCGAATGAGAAGTTTATTTCCAATTTCGGATTTGAAGAGCCTTATGGAACACATTCTATAATCGTGTTGGGAACAAGAGAACCAAGCAATTTTTCTCACCTAGCTCAATCAGGATTACAAACCAAAAGCAAAGGTCATAACGCCTCCTCACAAATTTTTGACTTTATTAATGACCAATGCCAAATTGGAACTCGCGCTATCAAAAGACCACCAATACCACGTGATGATGCTTGGAGTATTGGAGTTTTAGACGTGGTTTCCAAACCAGAATTATAGACTTGACACTCGCAATACAGACAATACAATAATACCCCTTAGTCGTAGTTTCAAAACTATTGGTTTTTTAGATTGGTGCTATGGCTTTATTGTTTTTTAGATGTTGATTGTTTGCTAACACTTATTATCTCGCGCATTCGTATCTGTTGTGGGATAATTATTTTTTCAAGAAAAAATATGTACCGTTTTCTCAATTTCACTTTCTTTGTTTTGTTGCTAATCTCTGTGAATGCCTGTTTTGCCAATGATGAAAATCTTGCCGATAATAAAGTTGACGAAGACAAAATTCGCGCTGTTCGTCAACCTCCTCTAAAACATAAAGCCAACGCTGTTGATGGAAAACATTTTGCGTTATTGATCAGCGTCAATGAATATAATCAAATCAATGGTCTATCGCCGCTCAGGTATTGTGATAATGACATGGCTGGTTTGGAAAATGAGTTGAAGAAATTTGATTTTGAGGTTATTCGCATGCACGCGAAAGCCGAGGATTCTGCTTGTCATGTGAATCGTACTAATGTCAAAGAACAACTAAAACGTATTCTTGATCAAGCGACCGGCGAAAATGATGTTCTTTTGATCGCGTATAGCGGACACGGTGTTCAAGAAGGCAATACCCGATATCTTTGCCCTCCCAACACTCCAAAAAATTATGATCTTGGTGATTTGATTCCTCTTTATGTTGATGCCAATAATATTGCAGACCGTTCATACGGTATTCTCAATATTGTTGAAAGTCGATTTGGGGAGAAGCAGTTTTCGGGAACATGTTTTCTTTTTATTGATGCTTGTCGTAATGGCAATCGCACGGAGACGAAAACTCTTTTCCCCGAAACCGGCAAATTTCATATTTTTTCAAGTTGTCGTCCTGGCGAAGTATCGTATGAAGAAGAACGGTTTCAAAACGGTCGTTTCATGCATTTTGTTATCCAAGCGTTGAATGTTGATGAAAACGAAAACCTCGTTTACGAACACTTGACCAGCCAAGTCGCACGACAAATGTCGGCTTTCGGTAAAAACCAACAACGAATACAAACACCAACACGACATGACACCGCCTACGAAATAAATGGACAACTTATATTTGGTCAACGAAAACCTGATAAATTTTCAATGATTCCTTTAATGACAGGTGCATCTTTAATTTTGCGAGAATCAAAATCACCGGAATCACAAAGCCATGTTGTCCACAAGCCGGTAGTCTCGCCCACCAATCCCCGCAATACCCAAATGTTAAACGCCACCAACCAATGGCCAGACTTTTCAACAAAAGATCAAGAAGAACAAAATGTCATTTCGGATATTGTTCAACTTCCCGGGTTGAATGGGGAATGGTGGTTTCAAGAAACACCGTGGTATATTCCGCATGCGCGGCTTGCATTGACTTATGTTCTTTCGGATTATTCGTTTGGCGATCAAACGTATTGGCGTTCCGGCAAGGATTTTCTTGGCAAAAATATTTACGCTTACTTGAACACCAACACACATGATGCCCGCGAGTTGTTGTGGAAGTATCTCAATTCAGACGAATGCAAATCAATAATTCCACCTGATGTCATGGAAACAATCAAAGAACTGAAAAAAGGCATTGCAAGATCGGCTAATTCACGCGAGTTGCAGTACAAAAAACTTAAAACATTCTTGGAAAACTTACAAAAAAACCGTAAGAATGTTTACAATGGAATTGACCTTTATACATTTGCCGTTTTCAGACACCAAATGGCTCTGCTTGCCGATAATGTTACACGTAGTCTTGATACTGAAAATGCCAAACGAAGTTACCGTAATGCGATTGCCATTCTTAAACAGGATTGCGAATCGGAAAGTCAATCAACAGCAATTTTATTTTATCAACTTTGCTTGGCTGATTATGCTCGTTTTCTTGCGGAAGTAGAGGGCAATGCCTCATCTCATACTGAAACATTCAAAGAACTGGTTGCATCGTTCAAATCATCTTATAAACATTCGCTTTTTCAAATTGCCGTTTACACAGACAACGCAGTTAACGAATCAAACTTCGGTCGATTGCGAGAATCCGTTAGAAGTTTTCGAGAGGCAGAATCGAAAATCGCAGAATCAAAAATTGCCAAAACGGGACATCCGTTAATTGCCAGTTATCATGAACAGTACGGTTGGAATAGAATTGATTATTGGCGATTGATACCAGCGAAGGAAAGTTTCGAGACGGCATTGTTGATCAGGGAATACAACGCTTGGAGTTCTTCAAGTCCAATTGACATGATGTATGTAACCTACGGTCTCCACGCAATGGGAACCGTCTCGCGTTTTGCAGGAAATAACGAAAAAGCAAAAGGATATTTCAAAGAAGCCAAAGAAGCAATCAAAAAAATTCGCGATAACATCTCAGAAGATAGCCTCTCTCTCACAAAAAATCGACTTGACGAGCGTGAAGCGAGTACGCTTGAGCGTTTAGCAGATTTGACGTTATATTATGGGGCGGTCTCGGAAACCGAATGGATCAAAGCACTAGACGATTATGCCAGAGGAGCAACAATTACCAATAAAACAACAACAACAAAAACACGTTTACTTTCTAAACGCGCCTTACTCTTATTGCGGAAAGAAATCCCAGATCAATACCGATCCGAAAAAAACAAGTTCGACGAAGCTCGTGATTGTTTGAAAGAAGCGCATGTTGCTGTTGAGCAATCGTTGGAAAACCCATCGTCAAATACCACCATTCCACTCATTTTTTTCAAGGCGGCACTTATTG
>JAIRTV010000501.1 GCA_031254675.1 Planctomycetaceae bacterium
TATGCTTTTTATCATCGGTTTCTTCGTCCGATGCGTATTGCGATTGTCGCTGAATATGATAGCGAATGGGTCGGTTATCAGGAAGCGGTACAAGGAACCAATTTTGCTGTTCATCGTTACAAAAAAGAAGAAATTGCAACCGCGCCGTTTGAAAATTATGATTTAGTCATGTTGCGCGGAATGGGTTGGCAACCGACCGACGCGGAATTGGAAAATGTACGTAAAGCCGCAAAACTTGGTGCTTCTATTCAAGTGTCCGCCGCAACTCGCGACTCCACCAGAGAACTCAATAATATCCCAAAAGAAATCGGACAAAAATTCGGACAATACGCATCCGCAGGAGGTGCGGAAAATCTCAGTAATGGGTTACGTTATCTCGCTCGTGAACTCAAAGGTTACAAAGCGGATATTCCCGAACCAAAACAACGTCCGCAACGTGGATTCTTTCATTTGGACGGAAAACTCTATGAAACGTTACAAGAATATGACGCCCATTTCGATGCCGCCTATCCCAAAATGTCCAAAGATGCACCGCGTGTGATTTTAACCGGAGCATTTATCAATTTTTACGATGATCTTGAACGTGGATCTGTGGACTTGATTAACCGACGGCTTGCCGAAAGTGGTTGCCGTGTGTACGCTTTGGCAAGAATGAGTGGACGACGACAACTCGAAGAAATTAAACCGGATGTCATTCTTTTCACTCCAATGGGAAGCTTGATCGGCGCAGAAACTGTTGCATTTTTACAAGAACAAAATATTCCGTGTATAAATATTGTTAATATTATGGAAACACAAGAAAATTGGTTAAATGAACCAACCGCGATGACCGGAGGTTATACCGGACAAGCGTTAGTGTTACCGGAACTCGACGGGGTTATCGAACCTACTGCCATTGCCGCACGTTCTATTAATGATGACGGTCTTTCCGTCCGAATGCCGCTCACCTCACGAATCGAAATGCTCGTCCGAAGAGTCAATCGTTGGATCAATTTGAAACGAAAATCAAACGCCAATAAACGTGTCGTTATTATCTATTACAAAGCACCCGGACATTCGCCGCTTGGTGCTGCCGGTATGGAAACAATTGATTCGCTATATAATGTTCTCAAAAAGATGCAGGATGAAGGTTATGATCTCGGTGGTCGTTTGCCTGCTGATTCAAAAGGTTTGGCGGATTTAATTCAAAAGGAAGGACGAACAATCGGCAGTTGGGCTCAAGGTTCTTGGGAAGAATATCTGCGTGAAGGTGATCCGGTTTACATTCCCGCGGAAGAATATGCATCGTGGTTACAAAGCGATGTACCGGAACAAAACCGGAAAGCGTTAATCCGAATTTGGGGCGATGTCCCCGGCAAACAAAATACCGTACAAAAAGACGGAAAACCATATTTAATAGTAACACGTGTTAAACTTGGTAATATTGCGTTGATGCCGTTACCGAGTGCGGCAATCATTTCCGGTGAAGCGGAAACCGCTACTGATATTAAAACCGATACAGTAAACACAAACACAAATTCACAAACAACCGATGTCAATACACGAACAAATGGAAACAATATCGGCGGTGTTTCCGGTACGAATATTACAGTGAAAGAAGGAGAAGGGGTGGTTACGGACGAGATGTCGGCGGTTCATGGAACAGATCAGCCGCCACCTCATTCTTATCTCGGTGCTTATCTTTGGATTCGATATGGATTCAAAGCGGACGCAATGATTCATTTCGGTACACATGGCTCAATGGAATTTACCAAAGGAAAATCAGCGGTGTTGAGTGATTATTGTTGGCCTACGATTCTGACCGGTGATATGCCTCATATTTATCCGTACATTATTAACAATATCGGCGAAGCACTTCTTGCAAAACGTCGAGCCAGCGCAGTTATGGTAACACATTTAACTCCGCCGTTTACCAAAGCAGAACTTTATGGCGATATTAGTCGAATGAGTGATAAAATCCACGATTTTCGTACAATTGAAGGCGACGCACTCAAAACAGAATTGACGAAATCATTGACCGAAATGGTACGAAAAAATGATATGTTCAAGGAAATTGGTTACAAAGACAATCCACCGGAAGATGCGTTATTGACACAAAAAGACATTGAACAACTGGATGAATATCTTGACCATCTTGCTGACGTGAATATTCAGGATGGTTTGCATGTGATTGGTCGTGCGTGGACGGTTCCGCAAATTGTTGATACTGTTGTTGCCATGTTGGGCGAACCGGGAACGGAAAAACTCGAAAAAATTCGTGAATCAGGGAAACTGCCCGATCTTCCCAATGATAAAACCGAAGGAATGAAATATTTTGTTCAGGGTGTATTGAACAGTAAAATTGTTGACGATACTCCCAAAAAAGAAGACGAAACAAAAATATTAAAAGACAACAATGAAGATGAGAATAAAAATAACCATCATGGAGAAAATCATAACAAAAACGCAAACAATAACAAAAACGATCAACAGAAAAACAGCAACAAAAATGAAAATGAACACAGAAACGAAAATTTTCGTATGTCTAATAGTGGTGAAATGCCGGAAACAATGCGTCGAACAATTCAAGACGGTGACGGAATGAATGGAGTGCGTGGAATGGGTGGAGGTATGGGGATGAGTGGGATGGCGAATAGTGGGCAATCACGTTGGGGCGAGATCACCGGTGCGCCAAAAAAACGCGAAGAATCCGATGATCCATTTGTTGCGCTTATTGAGGCGAGTTTATTTCATGCCAATAATCTATTTGATTCAATCCCGTTTGAGTTGGAGGGAATAATCAACGCGCTTGGCGGTGGTTATGTTCCACCTTCATCGGGAGGCGATGTGATTTTCAATCCTGATTCCGCTCCAACCGGACGAAATATGGCTTCGGTTAATCTGGAACAAACACCAACACCGGAATCATACAAAGTTGGTGTTAAATTGACAGAAAATATTCTCGCCGAATTTCGTGCGCAAAATCCTGATCGTTTTCCTCGTCGTGTGGCGTGTACTTTTTGGGGGGGCGAATATATTCGGACGCGAGGAGTGGTGTTGGCGCAAGCGTTGTATTTAATGGGGTTGAAGCCACGTCGTGACAGCCGGAATATTGTTTTCGATGTGGAAGTGATTCCGTCCGAAGAATTAGGACGACCTCGAATTGATATTGTTGCGCAAACTTCAGGACAATTTCGTGATGCCGCTGTGGGGCGAATTGAATTGCTGGACAAGGCGGTACGAATGGTTGCAGAATTACCGGACGAAAAATATCCGAATTACGTTAAAGAAAATTCGTTACAAACTGAAGACGATTTGAAAAAAGAAGGAATTGCACCGGCGGAAGCGCGGGAATATTCGACAGCGCGGATTTTTGGTTCACCAAACGGCAGTTACGGTACGGGAATTCAGGGATCGGTTGACCGTGCTGAAAATGGTTCAGATGGACGAATTGCCGATCAGTATATTAGTAACATGAATGGAATGTACCGAAACGGAAATGTTTGGGGAGTGCCGGTTCGTGGTCTTTTCGAATCGCAACTTAAAGGAACTGACCTGATGATTCAATCCATGTCGTCCAACACTTGGGGGGCGTTAACGCTTGACCATGTGTACGAATTTAACACATTAGCGTTGGCAATTCGTGAAAAGACTGGAACTGATCCGAAAATCTGGTTCAGCGATATGCGAAATCCCACTTCCGCGCGAGCTGTTACGGCAATTCAGGCAATTCGTGAAGAAGCGCGGTCATCAATTTGGAATCCTAAATATATTGCCGGTTTACAACGCGAAGGTGCGGGGGCTGCCGCAAGTATGGTCGAACCAATGCGAAATATGCGCGGTTGGAATGTGGTACAACCGTCGTCGATTGATCAATCACTTTGGGATGAGATGAACGCGGTTTATATTGAAGACAAACATGATTTGAAATTAAAAGAATATTTTGAGACAAAAAATCCGTATGCGTTACAAGATATGACGGCGGTTCTTCTAGATGTGATTCGCAAAGGAATGTGGAAACCGAGCGATGAAGTAACAAAAAATCTGGCGGAATTACATGTTGCGATGGTTGAAAAACACGGAGCGGGATGTTCGGGCGACACCTGTGGAGATCGCCAACTTCATGCCTTTATCGGTAACATTTTAGGTGGAACACCGATTGCTTACGAAGCGGCACTGAATCAAGCTCTTCAAGCACAAGGCGCACCGCGACCAGAAGTTCAAGGGATGCAACTAGA
>JAIRTV010000637.1 GCA_031254675.1 Planctomycetaceae bacterium
CCCTGTTTGCGGATGGCAACCAGATTTCAAACCGTTTGGCAATACAAATTGCCAGCCGAACACAGGGGCAAATTGCCTTGCGGCAATGCAACCTTTCGGCGAAAGGTTGCCCACCTGAAAAAAGAGGTTGACTCCTGTCTTAAAGAAGAGTTAAAGGAAAAGTCTATTGTAAACAACTTCAACGCATCACAAAGTTTTAACTCTATGATTCATTTTCGTTGTATTCGTTGTCAACATGCGGTTGACGTGTCGGAACAGATGATCGGCAACAAAATTTATTGTCCGGTCTGTTATCTCGAACTCACGGTACCAGCAGCAAGCACAATAACCACCGTTGACGAATCACAACTCTACACCGCCGACGCCGCTCCGGTCGATGTGCGAACAATGGAAGATCGGAAAAAATTCGTCTCGTTGCGTTGTCCGGTTTGCTCAACAAATATTGCCGTCACGAAAGATCAGATTGGTACAGAATTGGTTTGCCCAGAATGCGAAACTCCAATCCGCGTTCCAGAATCAATTGCAGAAAAGGTTGATCGGGCGTTGAGCGATTGGGCACGGGATAACCGAACATGGGACAATCGAACACCAGAAGAACGGAAACAGGACGGTCTCATGTGGAACAATCAACAAACCACAAAGAACCAACCCAATAACACCTCAAAAGAAACATACGCCCTACACAACGGAAATACCCCTGTCAACAATTCATCAACAATTCGCGTTTATTGTAAACTTTGCGGAACAATGATGTACGCCTCCGATGCGCAAATCGGTACAGAATTAACTTGTCCCGATTGCGAAACGAAAACAATTGTTCCCGCTCGCCCCAAACCAATTCCTGTTCCTCCTCCCTTGCCGTTAACATTTGAGGGCGGTACGACATTCCGTCTTGCGGATTCGGCTCCTCCTTCAGCAAATAGTTCGTTGATTCCAGTCGTCTGCTCGCTTTGCGGAACACGAATGTATGCCAACGAAAATGAAATAGGTGCTTTCAAAACTTGTCCCGATTGCGGACGGCAAACCGAAATCAAATCAGTACCAAAATCAGAACACATCCAACCCGTCATCGTTCCCAATGGCGGTTACGGCGTCAGCTCTTCGGAATTGCCGGAAAAACGACCGGTTTTCAGAACATTAACAGATTATCGTTATATCGATGGCTCTTTGGATAAAGAACTTCATAAAAAACTTTACGATCATCCAAAACCACCCGCCCAACCAGTTTTGTACGATCCGTACAACCAAACCACTGAAGCCAATAACCTCAATACAGAAACATTACGCGAACGTCACGCCACAAAACAAATCAGCATCGAAACCAATCGTAATATCATTCAAATAGCACAACGTACTCCATTACCGCCGTTTCCGTTTTTAAGCCGGATTCTCGTACCGTTTTGCGATGGCGGATTGCTAGGACGAACAATCACCGCTATATCACTTTGCATTACGGGACTTCTCGGCGGAGCGTTCTTGCCATCAATACTAAATTTAGCTCCGTTATTCGTTGTGGTCAGTGCGCCGTTCGGGGTGGTCATTCTGATGTTGGGATTGAGTTTGCTGGCAAATACTTGGTACAGTTTATTTCTCTGGACAACAAACAGCAACGATTTACCAAACAGAGAGGATTGGCAAGAATATCGGTTACTGGAAAGCGGTTCGTTTGCCGTTTGGCTGTTTTTGTTGGCAATTTTAGCGGTTTCGCCCGGATATTTATTGTTGTCTTCAATTTCGACGGTTTCCGAATGGACAACCAATTTGTCAATCGAATCAGCAATCGTTTCTGTTTTATTATTATCGGGTTCGTTTATTCTTTTTTTTCCGATCTTTTTTCTGTCCAGTATGGAAGCCGGTTCGTATTTTGTTGTTCTTTCTCGCGAAACATGCCGCTCGTTGATCAATAATCTTGGAATCTGGTTACGGTTTTATTTTATTTCGTTCTGTCTTTTTGTACTTTTTGGCTTCATCATATTCCTCGCTTCCCTGATAATTTCTCAAATTCTTATGGGAATCGCTTTATTGATTCCGATTTGGTCTTTTTGCTCTTTATTTTATGCTCGATTTTTGGGACGTCTTGGTTGGGCGTTGGAAGAATCGGCGCACCAGGAAAACCATGATTCCTAAACTCAAAACCTTCGCCATTAAAGAAGTTTGTCTTATGTGTTTTATTTGGTATCAGTTATAAAAATGAAACACCAAGTACGATGTGAATTAATCGGCGAACATTTGACACGCAACAAATTCTCTTTATAATAATGCGGATTGAGAAAAGGACGAGAGTCTCAATTCTTCTTTTTCTAATGTTGTTTCAATGTCGTTTCAAAGTTCATAAATCAATGTTGACACTTGAAAAATTCCGCCAAGCCGAAACGGTTTTACGTGATGTTATTTTGGATACCGGTTTGATTTACAGCAAACCGTTTACGCAGCAAACCGGAAACAATATCTGGTTTAAACCGGAAAACATGCAGTTGACCGGTGCGTACAAAATTCGCGGCGCGCTTTACAAAGTTTCCACGCTTTCCCCGCAACAACGTCAAGCCGGTTTGATTACGGCTTCGGCTGGAAATCATGCGCAAGGACTTGGGTTTGCCTCGCAATATTATGGGGCAAACGCGGTTATTGTTATGCCGGAAACAACTCCGCTTGTTAAGGTTAATAACACCAAATCGTATGGAGTTCAAGTTGTTCTTGCCGGTCATATTTACGATGACGCTTATTCTCATGCGTTGGAGACGGCACAAAAAAACGGTTACGAATTCGTTCATCCTTTCAACGATTTTGATATTGCGGCGGGACAGGGAACATTGGCGTTTGAAATTTTGCGGGCGTTACCGGAAACGGATATGATTCTTGTTCCTGTTGGTGGTGGTGGGCTTCTTGCCGGAATCGCAACTCTTGCCAAAATATTGAAACCGGAAATCACTGTTATTGGCGTGGAACCGTCCGGCGCAGCGTGCATGAAAATGTCGCTCAAAGAGGGAAAAGTAACAACACTGCACAAAGTCGAAACAATCGCCGATGGTGTTGCTGTTCGCACGCCGGGCAATTTGATTTTCCCGTATGTACAAAAATATGTTGACGATATTATTACCATTGACGATCCAAAACTGGTTGATGTTTTTCTTGATCTGATGGAAAGTCATAAAATGATTGTCGAAAATGCCGGATTGTTGCCGGTTGCGGCGTTGAAGTATCTGGATGTAAAAAACAAAAATGTTGTTGCGCTTTTGAGTGGTGGCAATATGGATGTGATTACGATTGCCTCGTTGGTTCAACATGGTCTTCGCAATCGGGGACGAATTTTCACGTTTAGCGTGAGGTTGCCGGATCGCCCGGGAGAACTGTACCGCATTTCCGGTATTATCGCACGGGAACGCGGTAATATTATCGAATTGCAACATAACCAATTCGTAGATATTAACCGTAACAGTGATAAAGGTACGGAATTGGTTGTAACGTTGGAGGCATTCGGACACGAACACAAAAACACAATTATGACCGCCTTATCGCAAGAAGGTTACGACGCCAATATCGTTTCCTAAAAATAAAAAGAAACAACTTCAGAAAAAAATCAATAAAATAATCAATAAAATAATCGATCACACGAAAATTCTCCTCATTTGAAATTACAACGACAAGAGATTGTTTCTGGCAATAGAATCGCCCAAGAAATAAATACCAAGCAAAAAACTCATGAGTAACAAGAATAGTCCTAAATAGAACAGGAATTGGATTCGTTGTTTTTTTCGGATTTTTGAAGCGATTTTTTCTGCGTTGGCAGATTGAGCCGCGGCTGTAATGTTTTTGAACGAAATAAGTTTTTCCGAAATCATATCTCTAATAGCAATTCGATTCGTTACACGATTATCTGATTTCTGATTTGTTGTTGGAATCGTTGTTATTGTTGTGTTTTTTTCCGTTGTTGGCGTTTTGGGAACCGACAAGGCGTAAATTGAATCGAGCAATTCTGCGGGAATTGCTGTCGATTGGGCATCTTGAACCGCGTACGGAGGCGGAAAGTCCACCACAATCGAACCCGATAACCCATCAAGAAAATTCGTACAGGATGGAAACCGAACCGAAGGATCACGATGAAGCGCCCGTTGCAACGACGCATTGATATTGTTGTGATGATTCGGCAACATCGGCGGCGGAATTGTCAGAATTTTTGTTCGCAATTCTTCAACATTGTCGGCGGTAAACAGTTTTTTATTGGCGAGCAATTCCGCAACAATCATCGCGAACGCATATTGATCGGACAACATTCCGGCTTTCCGGTTGAGAATTTGTTCTGGGGCGAGATATCGGAGAGTTTCGGCGTCGTCAGGAACATTCAGACTTTCCCGAATCACACCAGGTAAATCGAACCCTTGAATTTGGATTCCTTCCGTCGGACTGACAACAATCATTCGGTGAGAAAGACTACGATGAACCAGATTTTGCGTTTTGGCTTCGTCTAAAGCGGAAGCGACCGGCTTCAAGACATCAAAGATCAAATGAAACGGAAATCGCCCCTCCGCGCGAATCCATTGAGCAGCGTATTCATCAAGCGACAATCCTTCAACAAATCGCGAAACGAAAAACGCACCGTATTCGGATTGTTCGATCAGACGGTCAACCGGTACAATATTCGGATGTTTCCATTGTTGTAACGCAGCAAAATGACGTTTTAACCGTTTCATTGCCGCGTCATAAGTTCGAAGCGATTCAGGAATGAAACGCAGTAACACTAATTGTCCGACATTGATTTCCAGCGCACGCCATACCTCTCCGGTATGATGTTGAGACATCATGCGTTGCAACAAAAATTCACCTAAAATAAGTTGTCCCGATTGCATGGCGTACAAAAAGTTCAAAACCAAAGTATCAAATTCAGTAGAATGTTTCCTAATTTTTTTCGTGTTTTCTGCGTTATTTAACGTATTCTGCGTTCGATTTTGCGTATTCGATTCTGTATTCAATTCTGTGTTCGATTCCAACGCAAAATACGCAGAACATTGGAAAACTCACCGCGTAAAAAGAAAAACGACGGAATAGTTACAAGCCCCAACGGATTCTACCAAAATTGCCAACGGAAGCAAGAATACCAAATTGCCCGAAATTTTCAAGCAACAGAAAATAGAAGGCAAAATAATATTTTAGCGAAATATTGAAACACGTAAGAATATTGCCCTGTTCGGTGGGTGATGTTTTGCTGACAAAAAGTGGGCAATATTCCGTTGAAACATTGCCCACTTCTGAATGGTTTACCCGAACAATAATAACTCGAATTTTTACCATTTCCAGACGGCGGAGAGATCGACGCTTCCACCTTTTCGATCGCCCGTGTAACCTTCGAGAGCGGTGATAAATTGGAATTTATCGTTTTGCCGGTAAATCAAACCGATTTCGCCAACTCCGTAACTTCCTTTCAATGTTGGACCGTTGAAGCGTCCGACATCTTGAATCGACCCGTTGGCTTGACCGGCAAATTCGTACTCAAAAGCACTTCCTGCATACCATGAGACGTTGGAGTTACGTTGTTTCGTGTAACGCGCGCCCAAGGTGAATCGATGTGAATGAATTCCGTTGAAGAGTGCGGCTTCGGAATACGAGGCTTTGTTATTTATTTCCTTGTAATTCCAAGTAATTTCGTTTCCTTCCATGTACAGCCATGCGTAACGTCCGTACAAATCGAATGTCCGACGTTTTCCGATTTTCCATTGCCGATTCAATCCTAAATCGGTACTATAATAAGGAGAATCGGTATCATATTTCATAACGAAATCGGTATTGTGAATTTTTATATCGGGGCTATAAAATTCGTTACGTAGCACACCTCCTCGAATCGTTCCATCGAGTTGCCAACCGTTGTTCCATTGCCGTCGGAGCAACACGCCGCCACCGGTTGCGGTTAGTTCACCGTGACTTCGGAAATTGGGATTACGTGCAATTTCCGGAATATAATTATGTGTGTTGTAGTTGGCGTAACCGGAATCGAAAAATCCGCCCAAGAACAATCTGCCACGATGAATTTTTTTCTGCAACGCGAGACCCGCCTGAGATACGGAACCACGAACATTAAGCCAAGAGTTATCGCCGGTATCAGCGGAGTACCATTCGCCGGTAATACTCACAAACGGCGTTTTAATCCACCCATTGCTTTGGTTACAGGAAACACACGGATCGCATTGCGGATCAATATTGTACAATTTTGGCATCAATAAATGATTCAAAAATGTTATACCCGTGATACGACCTTCCGCCGGCGGAATCAGTTCTTTTGCCGGAGTTGCCGGAGTTACTGGAACTACCGGACTCGGTGGACTCGGTGGACTCGGTGGACTCGGTGGATTTGGTGGACTCGGTGGATTTGGCGGATTTGGTGGGCTTGGTGGATTTGGCGGACTTGGCGACTCGGAACGAATACGTGCCGTCAGATAATGTGTACCTTCAGCATCTTCTGTATCATCTTGAAATTCTCCGTTCAAATCAATAATAAAATAATACCCGCGTGTCAGACCTTGACGAGCATAAGCAATAAAGTTGCCGGCGGAATCTTTATTATTTGCCAGTTCATCCGCATGGCTGAATTTTAGTTGTCCATCCTTGTTATTCATATCTATTGCATCAATCAGGTAAAACCGATCACCGGACACAAGTGGTGCCTCGCCGAGAAAATCCTGCAAATGTACTGTTGCTCCTTTGAGATCAATCATTCCATTTTGATCAGGAGTTTCGATCGTCAACAATGGAATACTGTCTTTATTAGGGGCGTTTAGGTCATATTCAACGGGCTTATCACGATCGTTATATTTTGTTGTGTTATTCAAATTGAAATGCAGATCGCCGTTAAAGTTTACTTTGGCACTCGCGTCAGCATTTTCGTTCGACAAATCCCAGTAATTATGACCTTCGACATTCAGCCATGCGCCTTTTGCTAGATTAACCGTATAATTAGGAGCGTTTAACTGCATGGAACCAGAATGTGGAGCCGAGTGTGACCATAATTCACCATAATTAATGAGTGTTGTAAAACTGTTTATATCGACAAGTGTTGTGTTACTTCCAGCGTGCATTGTTATTGTACCGGAATTGGTTGTATCGTCCGCTCCGTTTCTGAGTAATTCCAATTCATTCTTGCCAGCCCAAATGAGTAATCCTGACGGTGTCCCGCTTTCACGTCCAACTTCCATATTAAACGTAAAATTATTACTATTATTGTTGTCTTGTGATACTTTAATCGGGTCAAGCAAAAGAACAATTCCGCTTGCTTCCGACGCAACAACTAATTTCGCAT
>JAIRTV010000624.1 GCA_031254675.1 Planctomycetaceae bacterium
GCGCTATTTTGATGATGCGGAGTTGCTCAAGTATCGAATTTGTAATCGAAGGAGAATATTTATGGTGTTACTCGCTGCGTCCCAAGAGATGACGAAAATTTTTGATCGTAATACGTTCAATAAAATTCAATCTCTGACAGATTATTCCAAACATCTTGGATTTCTTTTACATAACGAATCGTCTTGCCATGCCGAATGGGATTTTCTTGAAAAAATTCATGAATCGGTTCAGACGAAGCGTGGACAATTTATCTCGTTAGATATTCAGGATTTCGGCGAAGCGACCTTGCCGGGAGTATTTCTTTCGGCGTTGGAATATTCGCAATCAGAACGAACTTTCCGCATCAATTTGCCGATGATATTGAAAAATAATCCCAAAACAGATTCGCCATTTATTAACCGCGCCATTCTTTGGCAACGGCTTTGTGACCGTATTCTCGAAGACGAAACCGGAAAACGATCCACGATTTTGGTACTCGAAAATTTTGATGACGCTTCACCAAAAATGCAACACGACACCGCACGATTAATCCGTTTCCACATTACCCATCGAATTCCACGAACTTTTATTTTGACGTTGCACCATGACCGAGTTCCGTTTTTGGATAAGGAATTACGTGATCTGGCGGAAGTATTCGTCGAAATGAGTTCCTAAAATAGTTTCGCAAACAAACACATAAAACCGAATGTTCGGCAATTTGTTGAGTTGTTCCGAATGATTGGTTTCAGTTTCAAGTATTCAAAAATTCCAGCAAATCAAAAACGTACCCCTAAACAGACAATGAAAATTTTAAGAATATTGATTTTTTTGGGTTTTGTTATTTTTTTTATTGGCGGATGTCGCGGTACTCAGGCGCGGGTAATGCGTAGCGGTGAAGCCGATAATATTGGGAGTGACCGAGCCGGCGCCGAAGTTTATAATCCGATGGTTCGGGAAGCGGTTGGTAAACTTCTTGCCCGCGCAACAGTTGAACCAATTCAACAGGTTGCGTTCGACAATAGTATGACGCCGGTTTCGTTACGGCACAAAGTTTGTTTTATCAGTTTAGAAAATGCCAGTATGGAGGAACTTGGCGATTTCAAAGAACATATCAAAACGGCAATTCTCGAAAAAATATCAGAATCGGATCAATTTGAAATGGTTAGTGATCGTGCTGTAACTGCTGGACTTCGTACATTGAGTTTGCGTCCTGATGATTTGTTTCTTGAAGAAAACATGCGGATGTTCACGAGCGCAATGGGACGAGGTGGAACTCCGGTTGATTATTTGCTGTTTGCGAAAATTACTTCCGGCACAACCGAAGTCAACCGCGATATGCAACGCGATTACAAATTGTCGCTCGAACTCATCAACACACAAACTTTTACGCAAATTATCGAATCAATGCCCATGAGAAAAGAATACAATCATTCTCTCAAAGGAAAAATCGGAAATTGGTTCAAAAAATAAAGAGAACATTTTCGAATTTCTTATCCGGTTTCAATTCCTATCGTTTCCGCAATTTCAAAACGCTAAAAAATAAAACGCTAAAAAATATTGTACAATTTGATTATTTATCTTTTGGGCGAATTTCTATTGATTGATTACAAATTGATTTGTTTCAGCCAATCTTCGCAAAGTCGATACCAATTCGCGGCGGGACCACGATCAGTCCGAATACCATAACCATGTCCGCCCTTCACAAAAATATGAAGTTCACAAGGAATTCCGGTTTCGTGAAGTTTTCTGTACAGTTGCACGCTTCCCATTGAACCAATAGGATCATCATCACAAATCGAAAGGAACATCGGCGGCGTCTCTTTCGTAATCTTAATATTTTCTTCAAGCGGAATATCTACCCGTTTGGGATCTTTTTGATTCGTTTTTTCTCCCAAAGCGTAAGCCAAATAAATTGGAATAGCAAAATTCGGTCTGGCATTTAATTGGTCGGTTTTGTCAACGGGTTCGTAAATTGTTTCGTTGTAGTTTGTTGCGAGCATTAACGTCAAATGAGCGCCAGCGGAAAAACCAAGAATACCAATTTTTTGAGCATCAATTTTCCATGTTTCCGCATTTTGTCGTACCAACCTAATAGCGCGTTGTGCGTCTTGCAGCGGGGCGAGATGTTTTGGTTGTCCGGCGCGTCGCGGAACGCGATATTTGACGACAACCGCCGTAATACCAATCGAGTTGAGCCAATGAGCAATTTCCATCCCTTCATGATTGTACGCTAAAATATTGTAACCGCCGCCGGGAAAAATGAGAACACAAGTTCCTGTTGCATTTTTGGCTTCCGGTTGGTACAAGGCAAGAGTTGGTTCCGTAACGTTTTGAACACGAATAATCGGCATCGTTTCTTTACCGGGTTCAGCTTTTTCTTCGCCGATCACACCAACTTTTTCACCAGGCGCAACACCCGACCAAAGTTTTAATTCTGTTACCGGTTTCATTGCCAACGCACCTTGATAATGAATATCTTCGGCAATTACCGCAAAAGAATAAAAGGAACAAAACACAATAGAACTGACAAACAAAATGGAAATTCGCATGTTTTTTACAGGTTGTTAAAGGGAAAAAAAGGAGTAAATAGGAACAACTGCACTATCCGTACAATATCGTTTGCCGTATTCATTCGCTGTCTTTGTACAACATTTATACAACAATTTATACAACAATTTATACAATGCGGAATCAGGGATTCTGTTTTGCCGCAAATTGAATTTGTGACAATCCTGCAATCCGACAAACATCGTAAACATCAATAACATGTTCCATTGGAACATTTTCGTTACTATCGATAATCACCGGAATATCCTGACGAATTTCACGAAGTTTTTGGAGAATATCCCGAACTTCTCGAAGCGAACGACATTGATTACTTTCGACTTGCCAGTGAATAGAACCGTCAAAAGTGAGACGAATTCGAGCGACATCCAGATTTTCCGGTTGTGGTAACACCATTTCGACTGCAGAATTGCCGGAAAGTAACATATTCGTCGGCAAGATTCCTTCGAGCGGTGTGAAGTTCGCCGTACAAACGAAAAAAACCAAAAGAAGAAAAATCACGTCAATCATTGGCGTCATTTTTAATTCCGGTGTTTTTGTTTTGCGGTTGGAAAATACTGTTTTCAAGTTGATACGATATTTGAGTTAGTTGGCAACGATCACATTCATTGATCGCTTGATCAGGGATCAGATGAAACGGATTTCAATAACGGAGTTCTATTATGATCGAACGGTTGCCGACTGTCAATAACATGTTGACCGTAAATGATCGCGTCAACGGAATTATTTCCCAACGACAATAATTGGCGAATTCGTTTGTGATGTGCTTCACTACTTGCACAGATTCAGGTTTCGTGTAAACTTAAGCGACGTCAATTTTTTATTATTGTTTCTCAATCTTTACTTTAATAGAAGTACAACAACAATGCAACATAATGAATCGGATTTTGGTCGTGTTTTTACGAGTGGAGTTCGTATTGGTAAGGTTTCTTATGGGTTAGGAGTTTTTGCGTTTGCTTTTATTCCGGAAGGAACGCCGCTTGGTCGGATTCAGGGAACGATTATCAAGGATCCCGATTATGGCAGTGATTATTGTATCAATGCCGGCGAAGGAAAAGTTTTGGAACCGGGTCCGCCGTTTTGTTATTTGAACCATTCTTGCGAACCGAATTGCCAGATCATGCAATATGTTCGCGACATTGACGAAATCGAAACGGAATCGCTGGAAATTGGTTCTCTTTCGGAAACCGATATGGACTTCGAAGACAATGATTTCGACGAAGAACCGGAAAATCAATTGCCGGATGGCGACGAATGTTTTTATGGTGACGGTGGAGCTGCTGAAATTGAAACGAATATCGAACCCGATGATACCGATGGGACGGACAACTTTTTTCAAAATGACGCAACACAAAATAATTTCGCACAAAATTCCGAACAGGACACGATACAAGACACAACGCAAGAGGTCATGCAATTTGAAGACGATGCGGATGCCGAACTTTGGGTTGAAGCGATTCGCGATATTTTGCCTGGCGAAGAATTGACAATTGATTATGCGTGGCCGGCGGATCGTGGTGCGAAATGTCTTTGTGGAAGTTCGCGGTGCCGCGGTTGGATTGTTGATCCGGAAGAACTACATTTGTTGCAAGAAAAAGAAAACAAACCGTAACTGTTGCAAAATCATTGCAAACAATAGATTTCGTCCGATTTTAAAATCTGATTTTTGTTAGTAGTGAAAATTCTTGTAATTTTTATTATCTTTGTGGTGAAACAGAAATTCCATTGACTCCTTCTCGATATTTGTTCTATGTTTACATTGCTTCATCAAGACGCTCATTCCAACGCTCGACGCGGACAATTGGAAATGGCACACGGAACAGTTCAATTGCCCGCTTTTATGCCGGTTGGAACATTGGGAACGGTGAAAGGAGTGGAGTTGACCCAGTTGGAACAAACTGGTGCGGAGATGATTTTAGCCAATACTTATCATCTTTCGCTTCGACCTGGTGAAGAAGTTGTTCGTGATCTTGGTGGGTTGCATTGTTTTTGTGGTTGGGGTCGTCCGATTCTGACAGACAGCGGCGGGTTTCAGATTTTTTCGCTTGCTAAATTGATGAAACTTGATGATCATGGAGTGATTTTTCGTTCGCATATTGATGGAAGTAAAATCGAATTATCGCCGGAACGTTCGATTAAAATTCAAGAGGCGTTGGGCAGTGATATTGCGATGGTTCTTGACCATGTTGTTGCGTTGCCGAACGCACGTTCCTTGGTGGAAGACGCGATGCTCCGCACAATTCGTTGGGCAAAGCGATGTTGTCAGGTTGCGGATCATCCGTATCAAAAACAATTTGCTATTGTTCAAGGCGGACTTGATCCTGAATTTCGGCGGTTTTGTGCGGAAGCGTTGGCGGAACTGGATTTTTCCGGTTACGCAATTGGTGGTTTGAGTGTTGGAGAAACGCCGCAGGAAATGTACGACGCGCTCGATTTTACGTTACCGTATATGCCGAAAAATAAACCGCGTTATTTAATGGGTGTGGGCAAACCGGAAGATATTCTGAACGGAATTTTGCGTGGAGTGGATTTATTTGACTGTGTGATGCCGACTCGCAATGGTCGTAACGCTCAAGCGTTTACTGATGCCGGTGCCATCCGTATTCGTAACGCTCAGTACCAACGTGATGATCGTCCGTTGGACGAAAATTGTCCCTGTCCGGCGTGTCGGCGAAGCCGAGGATATTTGCGACATCTTTTTATTGCGGAAGAGATGCTTGGTCCGATTTTACTGACAATCCACAACTTAACCTATTACCAACGCCTCATGGCAAGATCGCGGTTTGCTATTGAGCAAGACCGATTCACCGAATTTTATCAATCGCTTTGTGCGTCCTGGCGGTGTGCAAAAATTCGCTGATATTTTCAAGAAAACTTGTTTCACCGCAGGAACACAAATTGTAGTCGGAGCAAATTACAACAGCGAAGGTACTGGCGTAGAATACGTAACCGTTAATATTGAAGACATCAAAGTCGGTGATGTATTCCTCGGCGCAAACGGTGAAATCTCTTGCCTTATAAATAAGAATCGCGATAGCCGACTCGAACTTGCGAATGGCTGGTAATTTGTGTTGCGGAGCGGTTTGGAATCAGATTGCCAGCCGAAAACAGGGTCAGAATTGCCTTACGGCAATGTGATGTTTCGGCGAAACATCACCCACCTTCTTTCGGCGAAAGGTCGCCCACCTTTTAGTGAATAGTGAATAGACGAAAAAAGAACAAGACAAAAAAATTTCATGTCTTTCGTGTTCAAGTACAATCTTGACTCGGAAGTTGCGAATTTGGGATTTTTTTGGTGGGGATTGACGGAGATTCGCAAACGATTAGAATGTTGTGCTATTGTTGAGGAGTTGGTGTTGGTCTGGTTTATCTTGAATCAGACCAAAAACAGGGAATTCGGTGCAAAACCGAAACGGTCCTCGCCGCTGTAACCGAAATTGGAAACGTAATTCATACAACGCCATTGATTTCAATAAGAAATTGAGAAGGCAACGTTTTTGTATCGGAAGTCAGAAGACCTACCAACTCTATTAGTCGGATACCGTTTTCTATTTGCGAAGGACAAATAGAAAAAAAGGTTGTATGTTCTTTCTGTACTTCAAAGTATTAAGGATCGTTGTATGTTTCTCTCTCTCCATCAAATCGGGGCGTGTCAACATTGGTTTGCGCCCATCAATTCTGTTGTGTACGGTTTGTGTTTTGCTGTTACCGTACTTTTGGCGTCAATTATTGGAAAACGGCAACAACAATTTTCACATCGGACACGTGGATTTACGCTTGTGGAGTTGTTGGTGGTGATTGCGATTATTGGTGTTCTGATTGCGTTGCTGCTCCCCGCTGTCCAAGCCGCTCGCGAAGCCGCAAGAAGAATGCAGTGTCTCAACCAGTTGAAACAATATGGGATTGCGTTACACAACTACCATTCCACCTTTAATTGTTTCCCCGGATTAGGTTCTGATGGGAAAAATATTGATTTTGCTTCGGCTACCGCGGCTTCAAGTCTAACGAATGGAATATATTCTGTTCAAGCAAGGCTTCTCCCTTATATGGAACAGAATTCTCTTCATGAAAAAATTGATTATAATCAATTGTTATTTGAGGGAGGGTCTAGAGGAGCTGCCATAACATTTCGATATCACGTGACGGATGTCATTAATGCGAAGTTTTTTACATGCCCTAGTGATCCTTTATCAAACAGAACAGATATACCGGGAATATTTCAAAAATACACCGCTTCCGATAATACTTTGCCCGAAACCACTTCTACGGCACCTGGAAGTTATGTGTTATGTCATGGTGATGATGTGATGAGAATAGGACCGGCGAGTATTGAAGGAAGATCAGGATTTCCAACAAATGGTCTATTTCATTATTTTTCCTGTTACGGAATAGAAGCGATAACAGATGGTACTTCCAATACAATGGCAATGTCAGAATCAGTCATTGCCGATGGTCAAGTTTATCCAACAATGTCTGTTGAAGACGTTATTGATTTGAAATTAAATTGTATGTTAATCGGTGCATCAGTTACAGGTTATGCTCCGCCTGCTTGGTCAACTGTCAATCCCATTGATTCTTCCGTCTATGGATCTACTTGGACATCGAATAGAATGGGTTCATGGATTTGTGGAACACCCTATAATTCGGTTTTTAGTGCTTATTTATCACCAAATAATAAATATCCAATGTTGTTATGGATGAATTATGGTTTCTATATGGCGAGTAGTTACCACGCCGGCGGTGTTAATGTACTTAAAGCGGATGGTTCGGTTAAATTTGTTCCTAATTCTATTGATTGGTCTGTATGGCGTGCGGCGGCAACTCGAGATGGAGGCGAAACTCAAAGCGGATTATAAACGGATTGTTTTGTTTGGACATTGTTTTTGCCCATAATAAAATCCCGCAACATAATCCGCTAACACTTTTTTGTCGTCTATGAAAAATTTTTGTAATTTTTACGATGACGACAAAATGTTACGGGAGGTGATTCGCGATAGCGGCTCCCCAAAATCGTCCCAATACTTCGGCTCCCCGATCATTCGGATGAAGAAAAAATGTTCCATTTTTTCCGGTTTCATGACGCATTGCCGATTCGTGATGCGTTTTGAAATAGGAATACGCTTGAGTATCGCCCAAGACAACCCGCATTCTGTCAGGTGTTCGCGAATAAAAATCAACCAACGATTGAATTTCCTGCCCATAAACTGTTACACGAAGTTGTCCTTCCAAAAGATAGGTCGAACTATTTTGTGTTGTCTCGCTGTACCAGATTGGACGGTGTAACACAATCTGCGAATCAGGATAATCCTTCAGTAACCGATCAACTATTTCTTTCAAATTTCGTCGGTAATTTTCCGGCGAAACCGGCGAACCATTCGGTCCGGTAACAGCACTGTCGTTGGCGCCAAGCATGACCGAAAAGAGTAGTTTACCGGATTGATCTTTTTTGAACAGATTTGCCGCTTCAACAACTTTCGGAAATTGTTTGTTTTTCGACGGCAAAAAATCAACCGTGGTCAAACCACTCACTCCTTGATTGGAAAAAGCAACGTCGCGAATACCGGCTTGTTGTTTCAGATATTCCGCACACCGTGCCGGCGGCGATTTTTCTCCGCCACCAATCGTAATACTGTCACCAATAAAAACAATATTTAATTTTGTATCTGTTGCCGGAGGTTCCTGAACAATAACTCCGTCTTTCGCAAAACGAGAATCATCAAACAACCCAAGTTTTTTACGATTCTGAAATAGTTCTCGAATATCAAGTTTTGTCCGGTTTTGATTTTGTGCTTCGAAAACTTTTTTGAATGCTTCCGTCCAAATAGCGTAACCTTCATCGTTGAGGTGTAATCGATCTTTGACAAAAAGATTTTCACGAACTTTGCCATCATCCCCGTTCATCGGCGTGATCACGTCAATATAAAAAAGCCCTTTCGTTTGCGACGCCAATTCCTGAACTTTCGCACAAAATTCATCGCCTTGTTGCCAAAATTTTTCACGAACCGGCGCATGAGTTGTCGAAACGAAATAAATTTCAGTCAACGGATTCGCATTCCAATGCCGCGCAATATAATACTTGAAATTACTGAATACCGTTTCAACATTGGTGCCGCCCGCAATATCGTTTGTCCCGCAAAAAATCACAACCCGCGCCGGTCTGTACGGTAAATGAATCCGTTCCAACGCAATAATATTTTGTGCATAATTGGAACCGCCAAACCCACGATTAACCGCATCATATTCGGCAAATGTTGCTTCAAGTTTTTTGCCCCAAATCGCAAACGAGGAACTTCCCACAAACAAGGAACAACCGGGAATAGGCGGATTGTCCAAACTTCGGTAACTGTAATTCCGAACCGCTTCTTCAAATCGACCCAATGTCGGTATTGTTTTTGGCGTTTCGGCGTTGGCAGTTACGGTTAATACCGTCAACAATACAAAAACAAAAATACAATGTATGTTGATACAGTGCATGTTGAATTGTTTTCGTAACATTGTTTGTCGTCGTGTTGTTAATAGTGTTTTTAACATGAGCGTTTCAAATGGAAAGAGAGGATTGTTGTTTCGAAATAAATCACAAAATTTCAACAAGGAATTTCAATCACAGAATAGTAGTCGTCAATTTCTTACTATTAATTTCTTGTATTCAAATTCCCTGTATTTACGAACAGTGCGTCTTATTTTAACTGTGTTCATTTTAAATACAAGATACCCGATATAGATTAAAAATGAAAAACGTAAAATCTACTGAAACGATAAAATTTGTTTTCAGATCATGTTGCGTATTTTCTGTCAAGTATTTTCTGCCAAGAAAATGTACAAAAATAAGTTGATCGTATCGCCAACGAATTATCGACTTCAATTTCTGCTCAACCTCTGGGGTTGTGAAGACGTCGCGAAGACGTTAAAATGAACACATTCAATTGGAAATCGTGTTCTATTTCCAATGGTTTTTGTATGATTTTTTATTCTATTCAGTTTGCGAACACGAGGAAAATGATGGCGAAATTTCAGTACAAAATTAAAAAAAACGGTTCTATTAAAACTGGAATAATTACAGCGGATTCGTTACATCTTGCTTCAATTGAGTTACGAAAGCAAGGCGGAATAATTCTTAGTATTCGCAATGTTCCTGCCAACGAATCGGTTGGCGATTTTGCTGGCGGCACACACGAATTATTACGTACTTTAATGGAGCGGCTTTTTATTTTTAGTAGTCAAATTGAATTGTGTCTCCGTCAACTTGCTTCGTTGCTTAAAGCGGGAGTTCCCATTTTGGATGCGTTGTCGGCTGTCGGCGAACAAGCACCGCCGTTGCTCAAGAAAATTTATTTGCGTCTTGCTGAAAAAGTTCGGCGTGGTTATTCCATGAAAAAATCGTTGCAAGAAGATGCCGCCTGTTTTGGAAATGTTACAATTGGTCTGATTAGTGTTGGCGAAAGCAATGGAACGCTTGACGAAATGTTTCGTTATTCTGCTGATCTGATGGAACGCAGTCGAAAGGTTCGTAGCCAAATTGTTCAAGCGTTTACGTATCCGGCGATTGTTATGACGGTTGCGGTGGGGGTGGGCTATTTTCTTGTTGTTCACGTTTTGCCGAAAATTATTGTTTTTATTTCGAAACAGTCAAAAACAATTGAACTTCCAATGCCCACCAAAATTTTGTTATGGACGAACGATTTTATTTGGGCTTATGGACTTTACATGGTGTTGTTGCCGATTGTTTTGGTGGCGGCGTATTTTTTCGCACGAAAAACTCCGTCCATTTGCGAACGTTTGGATTATTTTCTGCTTTACCTTCCGTTGCTCGGTAAGGCGTACCGTGATCATTCCAACACCATGTGGTGTCGAACATTGGGGGCGTTGCTGAAAAGTGGAGTTGGAGTTCTGACGGCGCTCGAACTGGTTGAAGGGGTGATGAGCAACCAACATTATGCCGCCCAATTTCGAAAAATACACGGAATGGTCAAACAAGGCGATTCCATTAGTAAAGGTATTCGTAACACCACATTGGCAAAATTCTGTCCGATGGCGCTTTCGATGATTGCGGTTAGCGAACGAAGCGGCAATCTTGATACATCATTACTTCACGCGGCTGATTACAGTGAAGAACAGTTGAGCCAACGTGTAACAATGCTTGGAAAATTTATTGAGCCGGCGATTTTTATTGTTATTGGTGGAATTGTTGGTTTCATTTATTTTGCTTTTTTCCTTGCCATGCTTGCTGCCACGCACAGTGCCGTCTAACACAATTTTCTTACGTGTTCAAATGTGACACTGAATAATTACCAAAATTTTTTAAAAAAGTAAAAAGATCAATTGACATTTTTCTTTATTCCGTATAAACTCTGAATCTCAGTTTAATCGTGTTGCGTTTATTTTGCCGTATTTCGGCAAGCATGGGAACTTTATTGTGTTCTGGCGTTTGATTTTAATTTTTATACTTCTTCCCGGTCTGGATTTATTGGGGCTTTTATTTTGCGCCAATATGTTTGGTCTATTGGGATTTGTAGTTACGGTTATGGCGGTTATTGGTTCGGGAATTCTCGGCGCCTTTTTAGCACGTTATCAAGGATTACGTTGCTGGATCGAATTCAACCGACAATTAGACCACCGAGAATCACCAACCGCAACCGCATTACATGGTATTCTCATTTTTCTAGCGGCAATTTTACTAATTTTTCCGGGCTTATTAACCGATTTTTTGGGTTTAATGTTACTGATTCCGCCGATTCGTTCTTTGCTTATTTCGTATATTCAATTTCGTTTCGAAGCCTATCGCGCCGGAACCCATTTTCCGCATTCGCATCCAAATTCTAATCAGCCAAATTCAAACGATATTATTGATCTAGAATAACCGTAACTGTTTCACTGAATAATTATCAGAATTTTTTATTTTCTAAATACTTTTAACAATTTAAGTTACTCTTATGGATATACTGAACAAGATTATTGATTTTTCATTACGTTATCGGTTTTTTGTCATATTGTTGGTGTTTCTATTTGGTGTTTTAGGTTTGTAGTCGCTGCAACATCTTGATATTGATGCCTTTCCAGACACAACCCCGATACAAGTTCAAATCAATACCAATGCTCCGGCTCTCGGTCCCGAAGAAATTGAAAAACAAATCACGTTTCCAGT
>JAIRTV010000123.1 GCA_031254675.1 Planctomycetaceae bacterium
TATTGTTTTGTTTTTACCGGATCAGCCGGACGGTTAGGCCATTTTTTCGGTTCTGCTTCCATTCGTTTGAGCACTTCTTCAATACCGCGTTGGAGTTGCGGGTCGTGTCCTTCGAGCATAGATTTCGGATCGTTTTCAACTTCAATATCCGGCTCAACTCCTTTTCCCTCAATAATCCAATTACCGTTTTCATCGTTTGTGCCGCGAAGTGGAACAAAAACCATTCCACCATCCAACAATTGTCCGCGTGGCGAAATTCCAACCACTCCGCCCCAACTCCGTTTTCCAATCAATAATCCAAGTCCAGCCTTGCGAAAATAATAAGGAAAAATATCGCCGTCGCTTGCCGATGTTTCATTAATCAGGCACACTTGATGACCAAACCGTGCATTGCCCGGATAGGCACTTGGTGAATTATTTGTTCCGCCAAATCGTGTTCCGAGCAATTTTTGATTCAACCGCATAATAATCCATTGCGAAATATTGCCACCACCATTACTACGAACATCAATCACCAACCCTTCTTTGCGAATCTGGGGATAATACCATTTCAAAAATTCATAAGAACCGGAAGCCCCCATATCTGGAATATGTAAATAACCAACACGTCCATCAGTCGCTTGAGCAACCTTTTCACGATTTTTCCGAACAAAATCAAGATAAAGTAAATTTTGTTCGGATGTTACAGGAACATACGTTGTTTTTTGAGAACCTTTAAGCGTTGGTTCAGTATTAAGCGTCAACGTGATCGGATCACTTCGGTGTTGTAATAATCGATACGGATTTTCATCGCCGGTCAGTTCAATACCATCAATTTGCAAAACGTAATCACCAACTCGCGCATTCACTCCGACTTCAGTTAATGGTGAACGATATTTTGATTCTTCGTTTTCGCCACGAAAAATGGTTGAAATTTTATAACGATTCGATTTCGTATCAAGTTCAAACCGACAACCCGGTAACCCAACAACAGGACGACGCGGCTGAACAAAATCACCGCCCTGAATATAAGCATGTCCAACATTCAATTCGGAAACCATTTCGCTAAGAACATAATTCAAATCACTACGATGAGCAACATAAGGAAGAAGTTCCTGATATTGACGTTTCAAGGCATCCCAGTCATAACCGTGCATATTTTTAACGTAAAAATAATCACGAAATTTTCGCCATGTTTCTTCAAACATTTCCGACCATTCTTCAGCGGGAATACGATCAACAAACAAATTGTCCGTATTCAGATCGGTAATTTTCGATGCGGTTTTCGGTTCACAAATCTTTAATACTTTTCCCGAACGAAAAACAATTTTAGAAAAATCCGGTGCTATCGAATATCCGTCCACATCATTAGTCAAGAGCGTTTCTTTACGTTCTTTCAGATCATAAATCATCAAACGCGGTTTCCGTTCCGGCTCACGTCCGTAAAACGAAGCATCTCGTTTGAGATAGTACAAAAATTGTCCACTTGCCGAAAGATCATCAAAATTATCAGGCGTAACAGGAACTCTAACAATCCGATCAACCAAACCATCCCACTCAATTTTAGTCAACTTAGGAATCGACGGTTTTGGTACAAGTTTTGACGTGTTATCTTCCGTTACGGCATCAATTTTTTCTGTTTCGTTTTTGGAAGTTTCCGTAGTCGATATTGAAGAAGTGGTTGCTGACGAAGATGTTTGTGTAATCGGTGTTGTGGTATCGTCAAATTGCGGGGCAAATAGATTCGCAACATCTTTTCGTAACGCCATTGCAAAAATTCCTCGATCACGATTGCCGGCAAAATTCCATTCTACAGAGCTATGTTGTGGCGCAAATTCGCGACGGGACAAAAAATAAAGATAATTTCCCGCCGGATCCCAAACCGGTTCTCGAACATCAAACATTGAATCTGTTACGGGATAAGATTTTTTTGTTGCCAGTTCATAGATATGAAGCTGTCCGAACCCTTGCGGATCATACAAAATGTAGGCGAGATAACCACCGCAAGGCGACCAACAACCAATCGGCGTTCCACCGTGCAACGCCGTAACAACTTCAACCGGAATACCTTGCTTAAAAGATTCATTACCTTGCACCGCAACAATCCAGAGTTTGGCGTTACAATCACTGACGGAAAGATAACGTCCACAAGGTGAAATTTGTAAATAATCGAGTTGACCTTTGAAGGTTGTTGTTAATTGTAACGGAGTTTTCGTTCCATGAACTTCTTGCAAATAAAGTTGATCTTCGCCGGTTTGGTCGGAAATGTACACAATTGTTTTACCGTTGTGCGACCATACCGGACAACGTTCATGAGCGTTACTGGAATGCGTGTAATTCCGAACATAACCTTTGTCCAGCGGAACGGTAAAAAGATCGCCGCGTGCAGTTATTGCAACACGTTTACCACCGGGAGCGGCAGAATATTGTTCAATATTTCCGCTCACCTTGGTTCGAGCGGGACGCATTGCAAGACCGTCATGAGGAACACGCACTTTAATTTTTGTAAATTGTTCCGTATCTTGCGGTGCTTTTGTGTTATAAACAATTAATTCACCGCCGAGTTCATAAACAATTTGTCCTTCTTTATCGCCGGAAGCCCAACGAATATCCCATTGACGTTCATCGGTACATTGAACAATTTCCTCTGTTTTTGTATCATATTCAAAAAGATTCATCGTACCGGTTCGGTCGGACGTGAAATAGATTTTGTCGTCGATCCAAATCGGTTCACGTTCTGTTCGCGGATGATGATCGAGGCGTTTTGATTCTTTTGTTTCCAGATTGAAAATAGCCAGATACTGCGCCCAACCGCCTTCGTAACGTTTCCACGACCGGAAATCACGAAACAACGGCGAATAAACAATTTTTATACCGTCCGGCGAAAAATCACCGGCTCCGGCTGTTGGCATTCCAACTTTTTTCGGCAAACCACCACGAACCGGAACAGTATAAAGCGTACCGAGTTCTGTTACGGAATTAGAATCACGAAGCGACCGAAACAAAATATTTTTACCGTCCGGCGTCCATCCGTAAACAATATTATCGTAACCTCGTCTTGGCGGCATGGGACCGACAGAAGGATAAAACGTTAATTGACGCGGAACTCCGCCGGTTGACGGAATAACGTACACTTGTTCGTCACCGTCATATTGTCCGGTAAATGCAATCCATTTACCATCCGGCGAAAATTTGGGGAAAAGTTCAAGACCTTCGTGAGCGGTGAGTCGTGTTGCCGTACCGCCTTTCGCAGCAACTTTCCAAAGATCACCACCGTAACA
>JAIRTV010000143.1 GCA_031254675.1 Planctomycetaceae bacterium
TGTCTTTGATTGATTGAAAAGTTTCACGAAACCATTACACGAAAAACTTGATAAATTAGGAATGACTTCTTTCAATATTGCGGTACGTCTTGCCGAAATGGCGCAACATTATCCCGAACTTCCGGCAATCGCCGAACCGAACCAGCACGGACTTTATAAAACAATAACGTTCGCCGAACTGGATGCCGACTCCAACCAAATCGCCGAAGCCTTACACAGAAATGGAATCCAACCCGGAATGAAATTGGCGCTGTTTGTGCGTTACGGAATTGATTTTATCTCGCTGGTTTTTGCGTTGTGCAAAGCGGGTGTTACGCTTATTTTGATTGACCCCGGCATGGGAATTTCGCGAATGTTACAATGTCTTGCCGAAGTAGAACCCGACGGTTTCGTAGCAATTCCACCCGTTCATCTGGCACGGTTGCTCTTGAAACACCAGTTTCCAAAAGCAAAATATCATGTTACCGTCGGACACCGCTGGTGTTGGGGCGGACTGTCGTTGGAAACAATCCGAAAAAATTCCAACAATTTTCATCACAATTTCAAAATAACAGAAACATCACCAGATCATCTCGCCGCAATTATTTTTACCAGCGGAAGTACCGGTTCGCCCAAAGGTGTCGCGTTTACGCACCATATTTTTGACACACAAGTTGAAGAAATTTCAAAACGTTATCATATTCAACCAGGTGAAATCGATTTGGCGTGTTTTCCGTTTTTTGGTTTGTTCGATGCGGCAATGGGTGTTACAGCGGTTATTCCCGATATGAATCCAACACGACCCGCTCAAGTCAATCCGGCAAAAATCGTCGAAGCCGCAAACTATTGGAAAATCACACAATCATTTGCGTCACCGGCATTGTGGAATCGAGTTGCGGATTATTGTGCGAAAACAGGAAAACGCTTGGAAACATTGCGGCGGGCGGTTTCGGCAGGCGCACCGGTTTCGGCGGATATTCTGGAAAAATTGAAACGTTGTATTCACCCCGAAGGCGAAATTTTCACGCCCTACGGCGCCACCGAAGCCCTGCCAACCGCCTCCATTGCCGCAAGCGACGTTCTCAATGAAACCGTTACCAAAACAAAACAAGGTGCCGGCGTTTGCGTGGGAACACGGTTTCCAACCATTTCATGGAAAATTATCGAAATTACCGATACGCCAATTGCACAGTTGGAACACGTACAAGAATTACCGGTTGGGCAGATCGGCGAACTTGTTGTTACGGGTCCCCAAGTAACAACCCATTACGTCAACCACCCCAAAGCCAATGCCGCCGCCAAAATAGTTGACACGGAAAATCGTCTTTGGCATCGAATGGGCGATGTCGGCTATCTCGATGAACAAGACCGGTTTTGGTTTTGCGGTCGAAAAACACATCGAGTTGTTACACCGGAAAAAACATTGTTCTCCATTCCCTGCGAAGCCATTTTCAATCAACATCCGAAAATTTTTCGTTCCGCTTTAGCCGGTACGAGTCCGCGAATTTTTGTGGAACCGTTCCCCGAATTTTTTCCCAAAAATAAAACCGAGAAACAAAAATTGATTGCGGAACTTTTGGAACTGGCACAAAAAAATCCGCTCACTCAATCTATTACGGAAATTCGGATCATGCGTCGTTTTCCGGTCGATGTTCGCCACAACGTCAAAATCAACCGCGAACTCCTCTCCTCATCACGCTGAATAGACCTTTTCTCCAACTTTTCGCGTGTTTCGTGAAATTTCGCGTTTCATTTTTTTTAACACGAAACCACAAAAAACACGAAAATGAGCCAAATTGGAGCTCTCCAATTGGCAAATGGAGTCCTCCAATTGATGAATGGAGTTCTCCAATTGGCAAATGGAGTTCTCCAATTGATGAATGGAGTTCTCCAATTGGTAAATGGAGTTCTCCAATTGATGAATGGAATTCTCCAATCGGCAAATGGAGTTCTCCAATTGACGAATGGAGTTCTCCAATTGGCAGATGGAGTTCTCCAATTGACGAATGGAGTTCTCCAATTGGCAGATGGAGTTCTCCAATTTCCGCTTTTTGGTAGGTACCAATTCCGGCTCGCTTAACAATCTTTATTCTCAAGAAATCAATTGAACACAGAAAAACACGGAAGACACAGAAAAAATAAAAAAATTTCCGTGTCTTCCGTGTTAAATTGAGTAACCGTTCACGGTTACATTATTTATTGGGAAAAGGTTGTTTAATTTGGTTGTCTATAAGTTAGAGAAAAGGTCTATTCGAGAATGACCGGAACTTGAATACGTTTTCCGTCGCGAATAACATCTAATTGAATTTGATCGCCTGGTTTGTGGTCGTCAATAACAGTGGTGAAATCGTCGGCTTTTTTTGTTTCGATGCCGTTGACGCCGACGATGATATCGGCAACCGACCAATCAATTTTCAACCCGCTATCAATCGCAAAAGCTCCACGCGGAACACGAACTTTCACAATTTTGGGACCTCTCAAACCGGCTTTTTCCGCCGCTCCACCGGGAACAAGCGATCGAATCAATAATCCGCGAACCGTATCTTGTTCAATCACCCGAACCGCTCCAATACCAATTTCACCCCGAATAACTTTGCCGTTTTTGACCAGTTGCGGAACAATTCGCGAAACGGTGTTGGCTGGAATCGCGAAACCGACTCCGTGTGAACCTCCGCTTTGGCTGGCGATTGCCGTGTTGATACCAATCATTCGCCCTTGCGTGTCCAGCAACGCACCACCGGAATTACCCGGATTGATTGCCGCGTCAATTTGTATCAAACCTTTAATAGAACGAGCTTCGATTCGGCTTGGAATTGACCGGTTCAAACTTGAAATCAAACCACTCGTCAACGTACGCTCCAAACCAAACGGATTGCCAATCGCAAAGATTTTTTGACCAACCAATAACCGCGACGAATCGGCAAGTGTTACCGGATAAAGGTCTTTCGCCGGCGCGTAAACTTTTAGCACGGCTAAATCCGTAATGGTGTCTTCGCCGACAATAGTTGCCGGATACGATTCTCCGTTGAAGAAAGTCACCATAACGGAATCGACTTTGCTGACCACGTGCGAATTGGTGAGAATATGACCTTCCTTATCAAGAACAACTCCACTACCGGCACCCGGTTCTTCAATTTCGCCGATGAGGAACATGTTGTATGTTGTTCGTGTATCGATATTGACAACGCTTTTATTGCATCGTTCGTACACTTGCACGGAAATTCGTTCTTCGGGAATGAGTTCGGTGTAACGTTCGACAAACAAAGGACTTTCGTCCGGACGCGGCAAGGAAGAAGGATGTTCGGGAATGGGCAGGTTGTGGTTGGAAGTTCCTGTTGGCGGCTGATTTTGTGTATATTTTGGATTGTTATCGGCTTTAGCCGCGCTGTTATCCACACCGTTATCCACACGGTTAGCCGCATTGTTTCGCGGTTTTGGGAAAAACGGCAATGTCTGAGCATTGGTGAGTTTTTCCTCTGTCACAAAGAATGAAAGTGTAACGGTTGTTACCAGAAAGCCAAAAACGATGGCAAGCAAAAGAATCAATGTCGATTTTTTCATGGTCGTCAATGTTTGTAAGTGTTTTACTGTGAAAGGTTAGAGTGTTATTTTGAGTATTTTATCACTCAAGTATTTTATGTTTGTTATCTTTGAAAATTCGGTATTGTCGGAACATTTCGCCAAAACAAAAAACTCATTTCAAAAGACAAAGATATTATATCGAAATTCCCAAAAAGTATCAAACGTATGCAGACAATTTTATTTATACGTTTTGACTCGTGAAAAGTTCATAATATTATGTAGAATTTTTTTCAACAGTTTGTCAACACAGAAAAGCAATGTATTCCTATTATTCGTTATGATTCGGAATATCTTACGTTTTGAACAATTCCATGTCGCTTATTTCTTGCACTTCGTTTTGGCAAGATTCACAGAATTTGCAGGCTAAGAATTAAGATAAAATTCTGTGAAACTTGTTGATCTTGCCAAAAAATATTTTTTTTGCAACGTTTTTATTTTTGTGGCGGTTCACTGGTTAACTGAATCAGTGCTTCGCGTACTGCTGCAATTTGTGTTGGATTAACGTGAAGGAAACGATGTTTACCGTTTTCCGACGGTTCAAATGTTGTTGTTCCGTTGTCAAGAACTTTGACGGTTCCTTTTGGTGAAAGATCGAAATATCCTCGATCCGGTCGCACCGCGTACAAAACACTCGTCAAATCATAAGTCGGTTGACTGTTATCCAGACCACGATAAAAATGATAAGCGTCTTTTACCGGATGATATTTAACGTAATTAAAATCATCCTGCATACTTTTAGGGGGATATTGGATGCTGTTACCGATTTCCCAGCCGCTGAAAATCATTTCGGTAGGCCAATTGTCGATCATTTTTTGAGCGTTGGGAATATCTTGGATCACATTATATTCTCGTCGTCCATCCCAAGCGGCAGCCATAAGCGAAAGGAATTTGACTTTCTTAACAATCAATTCTTTACCGGAAAGCGGCGAAATATCATCGCCTTGTGTTTCGAGTAATCGTGCGAGATTGGTGAAGAAACCGACTTGGACGAGAACCACACTGTTGTCCGGTTCGGCGGCGAGACGTTTGCGGAGATACGCCACCGCTTCGGGAAGTTGCTCGACCGGCGACAATTTGTAAGAATATCGCGGTTTTCCGGCATCATCTTTCAGCTCAAGAACCTGACGGTTATATTTACCGTCCTCTTTAGCCGGACCGTTTTTAACAACAGCAATCGGAATATCCGGTCTGCCGTAAAACGTGTTCAACACAGCAGTCATTGGTGCGGCGTACGGATTGTCTTTGGTAATGGTTACCGCCAACAATTCGCATTCGTTACGGTTTTGCAACGCATGAATAACCGCAAGAGCCATCGTATCGTCCACATCGTTACCGATATCAGTATCGAAGATAAAACGAACCGGCTCCGCTCCAAAACAAAACGGCAACAAAAATATTACCGTTACAAAACAAACAACACAAGTTACTAAATTTCTCATCGTTATTCTCCTCATTTTCCAAGGTTTACTAGAATAATTGCAAAATAATACGACAAAAAATATTCTGCAATTGAGTAAAACCCAAAGTCTATTAGAATTAGAACCGTATGTCAAGAGGAATCTTTTCTTTTTTGAAGTTTTCCTAATACTCATACGGTTCGTATGTTGAGAAAGATGAAAATTTTAGATTATTTCAAAATTTGCGTGAATCGTAAACATTGTCTTGTTACGTATTACCGGTGATGTCGGTGAAGTGGGGCATTGGAATGTGGGGTATGCATGGAACGTCCATGACGTTGTAATTTTTCCGGTAATGTTCCTTGATCTGTTGTCTGATCTTGGGACGAATCGTTGTTGGATGAATATTGTGACGCAATTCGTCCTGATGTTTCGGCATGAGCAAGTTGTGGCTCCGAAGACAACACTGATTCCACCGGAGCAACCTCCGGCATTGCCCGCGCTTGCAACGAATCCATCCTTTCCGCACGATAAACCGCCAACTGAGAAATACCATCACCATCAAAATCCCCAACCACCGGATAATCTCCCGATTCGCCAAATTCGATTTTCGTATCAAATTTGAAATCGCCGTCCGCATCCAAATGCCAAACACCATCCATAAATAAACCAATCTTATCAATTCCATCACCGTTGAAATCACCCACCACCGGAATTCCTCCCGTTCCAATATGATAATCAGCATTGTCAATATAAATATCGTCGTTGTCCCATTGACCATTGCCGTTGTAATCGATAAACCATTTTCCGTTCCGGTAAATACCGATTTTGGTTACACCATCGCCAGAAAAATCACCGCTAAATGCCTGATCGCCCTCCGCACCATATTGGAACACATGATCAATCACGTCAAGCCGAACTCCGCCTTTTTGCGAATGTTTCATCGCACGGACATGACTGTGATTTGTTGTAACATCCGATTTCGGCGGTATATTTTTCGGACGCGCCGTAATTGTTGGGTTCAAATCGCTCGGCAACCCCGGCTCATCCGCAATAATCGCCGCATCACCCGCCCATTGCGGACCGAAAATACCAATGTCCGCTTTACCATCGCCATCCCAGTCGCCGACAATCGGTTGATCTGTTGCACTACCCAATTCACACCAAAGGTCTTCCTCGTCCCAAATACCGTTACCGTTAATATCAATGTACCACTTTCCATCGTTAAACACAGCCAGTTCCGCCATGCCGTCACCGTTAAAATCACCAACAAGCGGTCTGCCGCCTTCTGGTCCGAATGTAAACCGCCGCTTAATTCGTCCATTGGCATCACGAGTGTACCAAACGGATTGATTCATCGGAAGCGGTTCCCACGCAACAGAAATATATCTCGCCTTAACCGCATCTAATTCTGTTACTTCTTTCTCCGACGACGCATTACTTAATAACGCAACTTGTTGTACTGGATTCTGTGACGCTCGAATCGCCTGCGCGGAAATATTGATACCGGAATCCAAATCACGCGGATAACCGGCATTGATAACACTCAAATGCCACGAATAACCATTCGGCAATCCACCGCCACCATAACCCGCCAATAACGTTTCACCAACTAAAGGCGGTTGCCATGACGGTGCTAATCCTCCCGATTGACCAACCGCACCCATTGGATAACTCGGTGAAAACGGCGGCGGCAAAAACGGCGGTGATACCGGCGGATTCGTTGGTACCGGAGGCGGTACCTCATTATTTTCCAATTCTCCAAAATTGTAATTAAGTCCGTGTTGACCGGAAGTAACAATAATATCTTGAATCTTATCGTTTTCAGCCAAATGACCGCCAAGCGTGCCGATACTTTCTTCACCGTCCAAATAAGTAAGCGGTTGCGTTTCAACAATCATGTAGGTTTCGTTTGGATCAAGATTCGTAAAAATATAATATCCATTAGAATCAGTTGAGGTTGTCCGATCTGTTTCAATATAATTTGTTCCATTAAATTTCCAAAGAGATAACGTAACACCAGAAATTCCCTGTTCATTGTTGTCTTTAACATTGTTCTCGTTCTCGTCAATATAAACGTAACCACTTAAAGAGCCTTTTTCAGGGTCTGGCGGTGTTTTTACCAATTCGCCAAAATTGTAACCAATTCCAACTCCATTCG
>JAIRTV010000211.1 GCA_031254675.1 Planctomycetaceae bacterium
TAATGTAACGCATCATTGGACGCTCTGAACTTGTCAACATCAACTTTGATAAGGCGATCATAAGTCATTAAACCATTCACTTCAACTTCAACATCAGTGGTTTGCGTATAAACAGCAGCGGAAAGTCCTTGAGCAATCAACGGATGCAAACGTTGATTCAACTGTTGATATGTTTGAAGTAGATCATCTTTATCTTTCAGATTGCCGCCATACCCCCAATTTTTGCCCGATTTGACCCACGTATGACCTTGAACCGGCAAACCAAGTCCGCCATATTCGCCGAGAACGGTTGCTCGTTTTTCTTCCGGCGGAAACATACCGGGACCACGATATTGATGTTTATCGTACAAATCGCCGCAACCACGATCCGTCCAGCCACTCGGACCATCAACTAATCGAGTCGGATCAAGCTGTTTTGTCCAATCAAGAATCCGACAAGTATCATATTGTCCCCAACCTTCATTGAACGGAACCCAAACAACAATACTTGGCGCATTGTATCGCGTTTCGATAATTTCTTTCCATTCCCGTTCATAATTGGCGGCGGATTCCGGTGACCGCACAAAATCAGGGTCTTTCCCTCTAATATATTTATCACCACTGGGCATGTCCTGCCAAACAAGAATTCCAAGCCGATCACAATGCGCGTAAAACCGCATCGGTTCGACTTTGACATGTTTACGAAGCATATTGAATCCGAGTTTTTTCGTAACTTCCAAATCATAAGCCAACGCCGCATCAGTAGGAGCCGTGTAAAGACCATCAGGCCACCAACCTTGATCTAACGGACCATGTTGGAACAGAAATTTTCCATTCAATAACATTCGTGTAATTCCGTCTTCGGTTTTTCCAAGCGAAATTTCTCTCATGCCGAAATAAGAATCAACAGAATCAACTACTTTTCCGTTGCGGATAATCGAAACTGTTAAGTCGTACAAATTGGGTTCGTCCGGTGTCCAAAGTTTCGGATTGGCAATCTGCAACACCAACGGTTCATCGGCTTTGTTTCTTTTAACGGTTATGAATGATGTTGCCGAAGACTGACGCAACATTCTACGTCCAAACATTCCGCGACGGTCGGTTTGTTTATTCGTGTTAGACTTAAACGACGCTTTCGCTTCAATCTGATCACCGTCTTGTAAGTTTTTAATAACCGTTTCAATTGTTAGTGTTTCATTTTTGATATTCGGAACGAATTTAAGTTTTTCGATAGCGGTTGTCGGAACAGGTTCGAGCCAAACAGTGTCCCAAATTCCCGTAACCGCCGTGTACCAAATTCCGTGCGGATTCTTAATCTGTTTGCCACGCGGTTGAAAATGGTCATCGGTTGGGTCTAATACAGCAACAATAATTTCCTGTTTGCCTTCCGGTTTCAGAACGTCGGTAATATCAAACGCAAACGGAGAATAACCGCCAACATGTTGACCAACTTCTTGACCATTGACATAAACAGTAGTGTCCCAATCCACAGCACCGAAATGTAATAAAATTCGTTGACCGTTCCAATTTTTTCCTTTTGGAATATCGAATTGCCGGGAATACCAGAGTTTGTTGTCTTTTCCCACTGTTTTACCGACACCGGACAACGCCGATTCTACCGGATAGGGAACAAGAATTTTGCCGTCGGTTTTTTCCAATTTTGTGGTGTTACGATTGGTGATCGCGTAATCCCAGAGACCGTTAAGATTCAACCAGGTCTCGCGAACAAGTTGTGGTCGCGGATATTCCGGCAATGGATTTTGAGGATCAACCGTTTTTGCAAATTCAGTAACTATTTTTCCGGTAACGATTTTCCAATCGTCCGCTGTAGCAACAGCAACCGGCACTAACAACAAACACAGAAGGTAAAGTAGTCGTTTCATAAATTTTCTGAGAGTTAAAGGATTAACATAATGAGTCTGCCTCGAACATCGCGGCAAAATAACACATTATTGTAAACATTTTATCATAGGAGCATAAAATAATCCGTCCCTTAGTAAAAGTCAACGGGAGATGTCGGCAAACCAGACAAAACGATATAATCGTTTACAAAACGACATAAAATTATTAAATTTTACAATAATATCTGCACTTTTAATTTATCCTGCTAATTGGTTTAGCTATGCAGATTTGTCAGTGCCAATAATTAATACGTATGAGTGGACAACCTTTCGTTGATAGCCGAAAGGTTGTCGCTTATGGTCGCAACGGTTGATCTCGTTTTTCAGTTTCCGTCCGAACCCAGGGTCAAGTCGGCTATCGCCGACACAATATTTCGTCGAAACATTGTAAAATTGTTGTAAAATCGCTCGCTTTTCACGTAGCAACAACGAACAAAAATTAGAGCAGATGGTTACAATGATATTTATTGATTGACAACTTTTTTCAGATGCGTGATACTTCGTGCGGCTTGATCGAGCGTGCCGCACTCAACACTCAGCACAATATCTTGCGGTAAAGGACGCAAAATCGTAACAACCGCTTCCCAGTCAATAACGCCGTCCCCACAAGCACACCCAACCGCTGTTCCCATTACTTTGCCGCGTTCGGCGTCGGATTGTTCGATTGAAATATCTTTGGCGTGCATATGAACCAAACGATGTTTAATCCGGTCTAACCATTCAATCGGATTCTGACCGCCAAGATACGCATTTCCCGTATCGAAATTGGCACCCACCCACGGCGAATCGACAAGATTCATAATCCGGTCATATTTTTCGGGAATTAACGAATACGTCTGGTGCATCTCCAACCCGATCTTAATACCACGCCGCGACGCAACTTTTTCCGCTTCGGTAATCGAATATTTGATCAACACGAAATCTTCTTCTTCGGTTGTCCATGTTTGTTTGTGTCCTTCGTGCGTGTTGATCACCGGCGCACCACATTCTTTGGCAAACCGCGACGCCTGTTTCAAATATTCTACGGCGATTTCCGGTTTTGAGAGTTGCGAATGGGAAGACAACGCGGACAATTTCAGACCGTGTTTTTCAACACAATCACGAATTCGAAACGGATCATCAAGCATGGACACACTGTGAAAATAACGGGCTTCACTCAATAATTCCCGCCCCCAATGTACCATTGGTTCAATGTATTCGTAACCTAATTCCGCAGCAAATTGAACTCCCCACTCAAACGATTTATGCGAAGTACGAATCGCTTCCAAATTCAAACCAATACCAATTTTACCCATAATTATTGTTCTCCTGTAATTGAATTGAGTTAAATCTTAAACAAAACCAGTTGGCAAAACAAGATTCTTATTCCGCCATTACCGGATTGGTTTCCTATTGTGTATCGAATTATGATCGACGGGAAGTATTATCGTGTAGTCGGAAGAAAATGTCAACCCGAAAATCCGGTCAAAATATGTTGAAATTCGGTCAAAAAATTGCTCTTGACAGGTTGTAAACATTTTTTTATGATACGTAATATATTAGTGAAATTTTATTTGAAACACCTCAAAATAGACATGCCGAAAGTTTCCATTATTATTCCTGTTTACAATGCGGAAAAATATCTTCGCGATTGTTTGGATTCTGTTGCGAATCAAACATTGAAGGACATTGAGATTATTTGTGTTGACGACGGTTCACCGGATTCTTGTCCGCAAATTTTGGACGAATACGCAGCCAACGACAATCGTTTCAAAATTATTCACCAAAAAAATGCAGGTGTTGCCGCTGCAAGAAATGCCGCCTATCCATTCATCAAAGGAGAATACACGTTGTTCGTAGATAGTGATGATATAATCGAACTTGATCTTTGTGAAAAAACGGTTGC
>JAIRTV010000212.1 GCA_031254675.1 Planctomycetaceae bacterium
CTTATTTCTTTGAATTACTTTCGGCGGAATTGGTCGCGTTTTGTAACCATTTTGCTCTCAAGAGATTGCCAACACCGGCAGGAGTACGGGCGGTTCGTTCGTAATACCGTATTGCATCGTTGTATTGTTTTTCCCGTTCGGCAATACGCCCCAAAATATAGTCAATCCCATTTTGCCAAGGATTGAGCGAACCCCGCGGCATACTATTCAGAAAGTCTTTGGCAGCAACAATCGAATCAACCTCAAACGACGCCAAACCAAGCCAATAACTAGCATTCACCGTAATCGTTTGAATCCCCGCCGCTAAAACCGGATTGTTGCGAAAATTGGGATCGTTTTTGCGATACTCCATAATATCACGGTCAGGAACACGAGCTTGTTGATACGCCGTAATCGCATTTTCTTGCCCCGTAATTTGTCCCTTAAAATAAAGAACTCGCCCCGTCCAAAGCGGAAAATCTTGCCGTTTTAGGTTGGGCATGACCAACGGCTCCATGAAAAGACGTGTCCGTTGACCAATAAATAATTGTTCAAATTTCGTCCGGAAAGGATACCTCCATATCTCAACTTTTTTCACGGCAGGAATCGCCGCAAACAATCGACGTTGCTCTTGAAGGTTGGTGTAGAGAACCATGTTTTGCTCACCACTCAATTCCGATTCAAGAACTTTCATTCGCATCGAAGCGGATTCGGGTGTTGCCAAAAGATGCACGGTTGTCTCCTGAATCATCGTCGAAGTAATTGGAAATTTTTGGTGTTCAGAAAGATCAAGTTGCCGAAGCAATTGATCATCTTTAAGAACTTGCGCAAGTGTTGCAATTTCGGGAAAGGATAAAGAACCGTTTTCGGCAATCGTCGGCTTGGCGTAACCAGGAAGCGGTATGCCATAAGGCGGTATAAAAAGATAAATTTCACCATCCAAAAGAACTCCAACCGCCCAAAATAACGGTGTTTTCGGTTGTTCCAATGACGGCACGGACAAAAGCGCCGCGTCAATCCGTTGTTGCCGGAGCAATTCCAGAAAAAGCCAAGTACGATCCCACAACGTACCATAACCCAATAACATCGTTTGCCACGGATATTGTTGAGGCATGTCAATTGATTGATTTTGGTTAATTGGTACGGTTTTGTCCCGAGACTCAATATTACAGATTGTCCAATCCAACAAATTGGCAACACGTTCGAGCAAAATTTGTTTTTCGCCGCGAGCCCAATTGGAAAGGTTTCGCGTCCATGTAGATTGTTTGAGATATTCCGCATCGGACATCTGGACAAAAAGCCCCTCAACACGAAGTTCGGCAGCGTATTTCTCCAACATCCCAACAATCTCCGTAAAATCAGAAGTTTGTTTTTCGAGTTGCCGCGTAAAATTACGAATACCAGCGGCATTGAGATTGGGAATGGTCGCCAAGGCAACAAATTTCTCTTGGAGTTCGGCAACAGATTGAGAATATTCGGCAACGCCAGGAATACCACATTGAACAGACATCGTTTGCAATTCCGCAACAAGTCGCGTCAAAAGTTCGGTAATTTTTTGACGTTCTTCTTCCAATGATTGAGAAGGAATAATTGGTTGACCATCGTGATCGGTCAGATTTTTCCCTTGCAAAAGATTGAGCAACTGAACCGTTTCCAACGCGGTCGCGGCAACAGTTCGGGTAATTGTTTCTATTTCGAGCAAGGTAGAATCCGGTTGCCAATTTTCGTCTGGAGCACGATGTTGAATCCATTGATTGAGCCGGTCGGCAATACTAACAAGTTTTTCATAACCAGGCGTTTCGGTAAGCGAAGGAGCGCCTTCCAATGAGTCGAGCGAAGCGAATGACCGATCAAAATTGTCTTTTTGCCGAAGTTCGCTGTCCGCGTTCACGCCGCCTTCAACCGTAAACGCAATATTAGGACGCACCGTGTTCCGACGACAATCACAACTCGAAAAAATAACGGCAAAAAAACAGAAAAAAAAACAGAAAAACTTTTAGCATGATTTTACTTCATCGTGTTGACAAATTTGTTTGCATCAGACACCACCAAACAAAAAATAGGAATACGAAATATGACACGCCAAACGTCTGATCGACATACGCCATAATCGGTTCAACCTCAAGATAAATAGGTCAAAACAACAACAAACTATACAAAAAATCAAAATCAAAATCAAGACAAATTCGAAAGTAAGAGATAAAGTAAGAGATATTGATCTTTGTGTCTTTTACCTTTTTGGGATTTCGTGTTCACCTGTTTTCGAAAACAATATTTTTGGTAAATTTCCCAAATGCCCATCGAATTTCATTTTTATATCGCCGGTCAATAATAATAAAATTGCCGGAACGAGCAAGACGATTGCTGTAATGAGAACACCACACCAGAATATTTGCCCTCGTGACTCTGCGCGTTGTCGTAAATCTTTGATTTCGGCGTCTTGACTTTTTATTATTGTTGATTTTTCGTTTACAATCGAATTAAATCTTTCTTTGTGGCTTTCCCATTCTAATTCTTTGATGCGCATGAGTTCTTCGGTCTGCTGCAATTTTCCGTTCAACTCGTCTTTAATCCGTTTCGTCTCCAACCGTTCCGCTTTGAACCGCACATCCAACTCCCGAACAAAGGCGTCCGATTCGGTGGTATCCATACCGGACGGTTTGTTTTCGATCTGCAAATGCGAATCCCAACTCGGATTGACAAACGGCACAAATTTCTCAAACGCCACCCGCATGAGTGTTGCGCCGGTATCTTCCAACAACTCCGGCAATTGCGGCACCGGCAACTCTTTGCTATGAACAAAAATAGATCGGAAAGAGTCATTGTCAAAAATCGGCATAAGATTTTCGTACACGCTGTTAGTACGAATCCAAGCCGTCAAAATAACAAACCGATTTGGTCGATTTTGCCGATCATGTCCGCCATCAAACTCACGATAAAGAACAAGCCAACCACATTGTTCTAGGGATTCCGACGCAAGATGAACTATCCCACCCCAAAGTCCCTTGCCCAACTTGTTTGGTTCCGGCGCAAGATGTTTGACGGCAAAATCGTTGTAAAAACGTGTCAAAAGTTCATGCGGCAACTCTTTGTCTGCCCACGTCCAATAATTGCCGCCTCCCATATCGGTTGCTTGATCAAATAAAGCATAATGAATTTGCATAATTTCGTTTCCGATGAATTGTTTGTGTTAATGGTTCATTTGCCGGCGAAAATGGTTTATTTGCCATGGCAAATGGTTTATTTGCCATGGCAAATGGTTCATTTGCCGTGGCAAATGGTTTATTTGCCATGGCAAATGGTTTATTTGCCATGGAAAATATTTCATTTGCACGTGCAAATGGTTTATTTCTACTTAGAAATACTTCATTTCTACTTAGAAATAGTTCATTTCTACTTAGAAATACTTCATTTCTACTTAGAAATAATTCATTTGCACTTAGAAATAATTCATTTGCAGGTGAAAATAAAACAACACAACAATAACAACAACAGCAAAAACAGAAGCCTGAAGCGGTTGCGACAGGAACACTTACTACCGTTTGGGGTTATTATT
>JAIRTV010000276.1 GCA_031254675.1 Planctomycetaceae bacterium
AAATTCTACGCAATAGAGAACGTTACCGTGAACGGTTACATAGACCTTTTCTCTAAGCCTTCCCTAAGACAGGAGGCAACCTTTTATTGAAATAAAGGTGGGCGACCTAAGATTGCCTACTCTTTTGTCTTGGGGTACGTGACTTTTTTTGATTTTTGCCTTCTCAAACGGAAAAAAAGAACATCGCCAAACGGTGAGCAACACAAATTATCAGCCGAACACAAAAAACACGGAACACACAGAATTTTTTATTTTCTGTGTGTTCCGTGTCTTCTGTGTTCAATTTATTCCTTGCGAAAAGGTTTAATATAGAAAAAACGGTTACGGTGTTTTATTGGCGGGAGCAGTTCGAATTTCGTCCGGTACAAGAAAACCGTCTCCATTTTTGTCCAGTCGCCCAAATATTCCCAACGCCGAAACCGAAAGTGTTGGCGCGAACTCTTTTAACGAAATTTGACCGTCCCCGTCCTGGTCGCGAAGCAAGAACCAAACCGGAACTCCTCGAAGAGATTCCGGCGTCGTTGCGTATTTTTTCACCGCAGGAGCCAACCGATTCGCAATAATTTCCGCATAAACCTCATCATCAATCGGTGTTTCATTTTCTTCCATTGTTTCTTTTGTCAAGTCGGTTGCCGGATCAAGATTGGTTTTTTCGGAGTCGGCAGTTGCGGGTTGAGCGGGAATTGGCGAAAACGGTTTGAACAACTGAAATTGCGAGGAAACTTGTTTGGGTTGAAAAGACGGCTCAACCGGTTGCGGATGATGAATTGTTCGTCCTTGTCCGTAAATTGCCAAAAAACGAATCAACTCGTCCAACACAATTGCACGATCACCGTCAATATCAATCGCTTGCGGTGTACCGGACATTTTTTTCCATTCCTCTTCTTGCAAAATACCGTCCATGTTGTGATCGTAACGTTGCATAAACAGCGTTACGTAACGAATGACTTTGCCGGGAATTGGCGGTACAACAAGATTCCGTTCCGGAAGATCGGGGGTTAGATCGTCGTCGGTTGCCAATGTTGAGGGTTGAATTTCCCAGATGGCAGGAATTGTTCCGCCCAACATGGTATCCGCCGCATTGGGAGTTGCCGAATTGTCCGCCCCAAAAATTCCCGACGGAAGTCGAGAACGCAAACGTGTTCCTCTTTTTCGCACCGGACGTTCCGCCGAAACTCCTTCTGCCCCTTCCTCTGTTGTTGTCTTTTCTAACGCGGTACTCTCCGGCGTAACACTGTCCGGTGTGGCACTGTCCGGTGTTGTGGCACTGTCTTGCGTCGTGCTGTCTTGTGTGGTATTTGCCGGAACGTTATTATCCGGTGTGGGCGGCAACTGTTGCTCTGCTGCGAGAACAAAAGAGAAAACCGAACAACACAATAGAATGAAAAAAAATAGACGAACCTTTTTCATAATAATCCGAAGGGAGACAAATTTTGAGAATTGGATTCCGGCGTGGCGGAGCTGTACTTTAACACCTGATCCATTACATCCTGACACTGCGAAATCAACGCCACAATCCGGTTGCGGTTCTTTTCCCAATTTTCGTCGTTGTCTTGATTGGCAATCGTTTCGTCCAACACCGCCAACTCTTTCCTGAGAACTTCAATAGAATCCTTCAGGTTTTGAACCGGAATATCACGAACCGAAATAATCGGGACAATTTCGTTAAAATGTCCGCAAAATACTGCCCAACGGTTTCGCAACCAACGGAGCAACGGAGTTCGATTGATAAATCCGACCGGCGTTTTGCCTTGGATGAGCAAGATTTGTCTCGCGGAAACACGGCAAAGGAAATCGAAAACAATTTTGAGTGGCGTTTCTACGGGATAAGACATCACATTGGGAGTTACTAAATCTCTGATGGATTCTTGCCATCGTTGAAGATTTCCGATGAGTGGAATCAGATTTTTTTCGGAAACCATTCCGATTAAATGATCGTTCTCGTCAACAACCGGCAATGATTCGATTCGTGTTCGGAGAAAAAAATCAATCACCGAAGCCACCGTTTCTCTGGGGCTAATACTCAACGTGAACGGCGTCATAACATCACCGGCGGTAACTCCCGCGAATAATTCCATTAATTCGCTGGTGCCGGATACGTTGTCCATTTCGCTTGCCATTGTTTCGGAAAAACGGACACAACGATTTCGTCCTGATTCTTTCGCAAAGAGCAACGCTTGATCGGCGCGTTCGATTTGTTGATCGAGAAACGCGGTGTCTTCCATACGTTCGGCGACGCCGAAACTTACGGTGATACTGATTTCAAAATTGCCATGTTTGATGGGGTTGGTTTCGAACCGTTGCCGAATCCGTTCCGCCCAATTCCACGCGGTTTTTTCATTGCAACCCGGCAGAAGAACACAAAATTCTTCGCCACCGTAACGGCAAATAATATCGGAGGATCGAGAAAAACCTTTGAGAATGGTTGCCATTTCGCGTAAAACCGCATCGCCTGCTAAATGCCCGTGAATATCGTTGATTCGTTTGAAAAAATCGCAATCGAACATAACGGTGGAAAGTGGAAATTTATGTTTGATTGATCGATCCCAGATGACTTGAGCCAATTCAAAAAAGGTAACGCGATTGAGGAGTGAGGTGAGGGCGTCGTATTTGGCGGCGAATTCGAGATCGATTTCGAGTTTTCGGGTGCGCAAGGCGGCTTTGAGTCGGGCTTTGATTTCGATGCGAAGATCGGACAGACTTGCGGAGGCTTTTTCGATAAAATCATCTGCGCCGGATTCGAGACCTTCGATGAAAAATTTTTTACCGGATTGAGCGGTGAGGAGTAGGATATAGGTGTAATGTGGTAAAACTTTTCGGTTATGAAGTTGTCGAACACGGCGGCAGAGTTCGAGTCCGTCCAGCCCGGGCATCATCCAATCGGTAATCAAGACATCGGGACAATCTTGTAGAATCATCTGAAGACATTGATTTCCGTCTGTTGCGGTTCGGACGTGATGACCGCCTTGCTCTAGTAAATGAGTCAGAAGACGAAGAATCGCAGGATCGTCGTCAACAACAAGAATATTAGCGGAAAGGAGTGTATTTTCTTCAGTTTTCAAAACAATACCTTCTGCAAGATAGACGAAACAACCGGAAAATCAATACTTATTAACACATTTCACAATCTTTAGAACACACAATT
>JAIRTV010000375.1 GCA_031254675.1 Planctomycetaceae bacterium
CAGCATGTTTGTTGGAAGGACATTTTTGTTTTTGTTCCTGTCTTCTCTGTTCGGCAACTATTTTCAATGACATTTCACCCCCAAACTTAACTATTTCGTTTATGAGTATTAACCCCCATGCTATTGTCCACTCTCTTGCTCACATTGGTACTGATGTTGAAATTGGAGCGTTTTGCGTGATCGAATCCGGTGTTGTTATTGGCGACGGTTGCCGGTTGGAGTCCAATGTGACAATCAAACAAGGCGTCGTCATCGGGAAAGAAAACCACTTTTGCACCGGTACGATCATCGGCGGCAAACCACAACATACCGCCGCCAAAAATGGTTGCGGTACAGTCTGCATCGGGAACAACAACATCTTTCGTGAAAATGTTACGATTCATCGCGCCATTAAAGAATCGGACTCCACCACAATCGGGCATAACAATTACCTCATGGTCAACGCCCATGTCGCCCATGATTGCAAAGTGGGCAACGACAACGTGTTAGTCAATAACGTCATGCTTGCCGGTCATGTTCAAGTCGGTAATCGCGTCAATTTAGGCGGTGCTGTCGGAGTTCACCAATTTTGCCGAATCGGTTCGCTAGCAATGGTTGGTGGTTTGGCGCGGGTTATTCAAGATGTTCCGCCGTTTGTCACCGTGGACGGTTTGACCGGACGCATTTGCGGTCTCAACCAAATCGGATTGCGACGAAGCGGAAAAACCAGCGAAGAAATCAAAATACTAAAAGAAATCTATCGTCTGGTTTTTCGAAGTAGCCTAACCTGGAAAGAAATTCTAAAAAAACTCACCGACGAATATTCTATTGGTCCCGGCGCCGAAATGACCCAGTTCCTCGCCGCCACCAAACGCGGTATCGTCAGCGAAAGACATTGCATGAACCGCACGTCGCTCCGAATCCTCGATAACGACGACGATCACACAAATACCGACAACGAAAATAACGAAATCCGAACAATTCGCGTCAATGTCGGTTAACAGATCGAGTACAAGCGGAATTGACACTCTCAAGTGTGTACAAAATATCATTGGGTGCGTCGATTTCGCTTGTATTTATTGTAATGATAAACATGATTTATTGATTTATTTTTTCGAGTATTGTTTGTGCGGCTTGACCTAATGGTGATTCGATTTGGTCGATATTTCGAAGCAATATTGCAAGAGAACGTTTTTGTGTCGCCAGATGAGCGGGTTTAGAAAGCCAATGAATAAAATACGCGGCAGCATCTTTGGAGCGATTGGTTGCGGTTAGAAATTCGGGGAAAAACATTCGGTCTCGATCTTCAAGACTTGGTTCGGCAGGAATAATCCAAGTTGAATCGTCATAAAAAATCGGCGACTTGTTTGCAACTTTATCGGTTTTTGCACGTTTAACACCTTTAACCGACAATTGCCGATCAATACCAAGTAAATTGACTAAAGTAATATAACGTGTTCTTCGAAAGAATCGCTGTATCAAAAATGGTATGATTCCGACGCGATAATAAATGACGGTTGGTTTATTGCAAGCGAGGAGTTCCAAAGACACGGAACCGGAAACAGCTAAACAGCAATCCGCCGCACGAATCAATTCCTGTGTGTGACCAACAAAAATCGGAATCGAAATCTCCAATTCGGTCAACCGTTGTTGAATATATTCCGCGTGAGATATGCTGACCGGCGAAAAAATCGGTCGAATTTTAGGAAATAAAGAACGAATATATTCTACGGTTAGCAGCATATCATCAAGATTCATTTTGACTTCTTTCGTTCGCGAACCGGGCAGAAGAGTCAGAATGGGAGCGTTTCCGTATTGGGCATAAAAATTTTCCAAAAAAGTCGAATCGGCAATTTTGTTTCGACTTTCTTCAAAGAATGGATGACCGATATAAACGGTTTGGCAACCGTGTTGCTTGAACCAGCGTTCTTCAAACGGCAACGGACAAAGAACCCAATCAACCCATTTTTTCATTTTACGAACACGCCATGATGCCCAACTCCAAAGTTGCGGCGGCATAAAATAGAAAACCGGAATTCCTTGTTCTTTCGCTGCTCGCGCAACATGCCAGTTGAAACCGGGATAATCAATCAGAATCACAGCGTTCACTTGATTTTTTCGAAAATATTTTTTGGCATTGTTAAGAAGATTTCGAAACTGAAAATAATTGGCGATGACCTGAACGATTCCCATAAACGCCAAATTGGTCATTTCGAAGAGTAATTGACAACCCGCTTGCTGCATGTGCGTACCACCGAAACCAACAAATTCCGCATCGGGAATCAGTTCCCGAATTTTTTCAATCAACGCCGCCGCATGAATATCGCCGCTTGGTTCTCCGGCGGAGAAAAAAAAACGCATAGTGGTTGTGTGTTGTTACAAAGTGATACTGCCGAAAAAATTAGTGAACTATTTTACCACATCTCCAAGATAGAACGCAAGTCTTTGCACTTTTTTAAAATTTGTAATAATTGCACTTTCCTAAAAGTACAGTAGATATTTTAATGGTACAAATAAATTGGATGGTACCAAATTGTGCATGTTTTGTAATGTTAAGTTAGAGAAAAGGTCTAATGGATGTCAACAGGTCGATTCATTTTTCTGTTTTTCGTTTTGGGTAAATGAATTCCAATATTGGTTTAAGAGATTGTATATGTGATCGACTTCGAGTTCGTCGCGGCAGGGAATTGCGCCCCAAACCTGGTCGTCATCAAACAGAACAACAGCATGACGACATTGCCCCGCGGGATTCAAAGGATCATCTGATGATACGGAAACGGTATTTCTGTTACGGCGACAAATTTTCAACGTTTCTATATGCTTGCGTCGCCGGATTGTCCAATTCCAAAGACCAAAAGAATACGCGATTCCCGATGAGGACATCTCCAATTTCCAGCGAGAAAATTCATTTCGAATAAAACAAGGAATTGCCCAAGTCGTTGTCAGGAACACCGCAATACCTGCTAGAGGAATTGAGTGATATATCGGACGATAATCGCCGCTCGCAAAGGACAAGTAAGCAAACAAACCAAAAATACCGAATACAATCAACGCATAGCCAACAATAATCCCAACCAAATAAGGCAAAACCCAAAAACCAAGCATTCCAACATGCGATTTTGTATGAATAACTAAATACTCCTCCCAAAACCGGCTCTTTTCCTGCAACGTAATTTTATTTCGAAGTCGCCCAAGTTTTGGTTTGTGCTGCGTTGGCAAGACGCCTTCAACAAAAAGAGCCTTCTCGAATTCGACCGAATGGTTACAGAATTCACATTGAAACCAATACCGCTTCCAACCGTTGTTAAAATCGTCTGGTTGGATGGTATGTTGCTTTCGGCAGGCGGGACAGTAGAGGAAATAAAATGGCGTCGTGCCATGAAGTTGCTTGTCGAGAATCCCTTTTGTCGGTTTGCTTTCGCGGGTCGGCGGCAACAATTCCAGAAAAGCGACAATCTCAGCAGCAAGAAAATCAACCATTTCCTTTCGGGCAATCGGCAACGAAAAAATGTCCATTCTACCGTTGCCATACCGTTGATCGGCATGAGTATCAAGGCGAAGCTGATATCTCGTTTCCGGACAATATTTGTCGGCAATATAAGTTTCCATTTGCAGGGTGATGAATTCTTTTCTTGGTATCCATCGAGACCGGTGTGGTAAAAACAACCCCAACTCAAACATCGCCACGCCCCTTAAACCGAAACAGATCATTGGTCGTCTCCACAATAAAGATGAAACTCCACCTCCAGCAGAAAGCAAACCGACGAATATGGAAACAACCATGAAGACTCCAACAACATCATGGATTTCCTTTCCGAG
>JAIRTV010000379.1 GCA_031254675.1 Planctomycetaceae bacterium
GGTTTGTCCGAAAACCGTTAAAATTAACAACAAAATGAGTAATTTAGGCAATTTCATATCATTTCGCACAAACATTCGGCAACCTCGCTATAATCCTAATAATCGACAGAAACCACAAAGTTTCTCCAGTTTATTTTCCGCAAACAGAAAATTAGGGAATAGTGAACCCGAAGTTCCGAGATGATTCCATTCTAATTACGTGTTCTACTCCATACCGTCAATGAATGGACACTTTTCGAGAACCACCAGATGGGTTCTACTGGGCTTGCCCGATAATTTAGAAATGATTTAAAATTACCGGTACAAAAATAGAATGGGGGACAATTTTTAGGAAAAGCGGTAAGAGATGAAGCGAATTATCGTTTCTCAGACTAAAATATATTTTTTCATTTTTTCCATGACAATTGCGAAATCGAGTGGTTTGCCAATATGGTCGTTCATGCCCACCGCAAGACATTTATCAATATCTTCTCGAAAAACGTTGGCGGTCATTGCTACAATCGGAATTGTTTGTGCTTTTGGCACTTCCAACGCCCGAATTGCTTTGGTTGCGTCCACGCCGTCCATTTCCGGCATTTGCATGTCCATAAAAATCATGTCGTATTGATCGGGCGAAGCAACAAACATCGACAATGTTTCCGCGCCATTTTCCGCACAGTCAATCTGAACTTTGGTAATTGCCAGTTGCGCTTTCACAATTTCGCGGTTAATCTTCACATCTTCCGCAAGCAAAATGCGTTTTCCTTCAAAAATTCCTTCATAAGAGATATGTTGTTGATTGACATTTTCTTTGATACCAAGATAGCTATTTAGGCAATTGACAATCGTTGACGCAAACACTGGTTTCTGTAAAAAACTGTCAACTCCCACCGCTCGCGCCTCGGCTTCGATAAAACTCCATTCCATTGCCGAAATCATAACAATAACCGACGGAGTAGAATTATGCTCTTTAATTTGACGAGTCAACTCAATTCCATCCATTTCCGGCATTTTCCAGTCAATAAAATAGACATCATAATTTCCATTTGCTGCAATCTTTTGATATGCTTCTCGACCGGAAAGCGCGACATCGCACTGAATGTGTAATTTGTCCATGAGTAACGAAAAATATTCCAGAACTTCGGGCGAATCGTCCACCACCAATAAACGAAGATTATCAATTGCCGCTCCTGATCGCAAATAACTGGTGTTTTCGCGACTTTTGCGTTTGGCTTTGATCGTGAACGTAAACGTTGAACCTTGATCCAGTGCCGAGTCCACCCGAATTTGTCCGCCCATCATTTCGATAATCCGTTTCGAAATCACCAAACCCAATCCTGTTCCTCCGAATTTTCGCGACGTGCTATTGTCCGCCTGAACAAACGAATGAAACAATCGAGGCAATTGTTCCGACGCAATCCCAATTCCCGTATCAATGACTTCAAACTGAATCACACAAAAACCATCCTGTTCCTCCAACAGATCCACATTCAACCGAATTAAACCGCCATCCGGCGTGAATTTAACCGCATTGGCAAGAAGATTGGTTAATACTTGCGAAAGACGTTGCTCATCTGTTTCGATCATTGCCGGCAACAACGGATCCACCCGAACCACCAATTCCTGATGATGTTCTTCAACACGGAAATTAATAATATTCGCAACACGTTGAAGAATCTTTTCCAAATGACCGTCCACATAAGATAATTCAAATTTATTCGCTTCAATTTTGGACATATCCAAAACATCGTTAATCACGCCAAGCAAATGTGTGGATGCTTCCTCAATTTTCGAGAGGCAATAAGTTCTTTTTTCGTCATTGTCGGACGACATCGCAATCGCAGTCATTCCAATAATCGCATTCATGGGAGTTCGGATTTCGTGCGACATGTTGGAAAGAAACACACTTTTTGCTAAATTTGCTTGTTCCGCTTCGTTTTTCGCCAACTCCGCACTTTCTTGCATCTGTCGAATTTCCGTTATGTCGTACAACATCATAATTGATCCTTCAAAATCAATCTCCGAATAATGTACGGACACAAATTGCAAATTGTAACGCCTGATTCCTTTGTCATTGAGATCAAGACTAACTTCATACGCCAATGTTTCCTGCAATTTTGTTGCGGCACGCATACGAGAATCCAGATCATCCACCCACGCTTTGTCTGCAAATCGATAAAAAACGTCGCGAATATGTTTTCCTTTGATTATGGCGAAATAAGGAATGTTCGTTTGTACCAGAAATGTTTTTGTGCAATAAGCAACGCAACCGTCTTTATCCAATAAAATAATGATATTGGGATTACTTTCTAAGAGGAGTTGCATGTATTGTTCTTGTTTGCGTTTTTCCAAAGCGTGCATTGACGAAATATTCGCCACCGAGGCTGCTGCCGCTTTGTGACGGTCAAACGCCGCCTGTAAACGAGCAAGTTGCCGAGCAAGTTTGGCATTCTCTTTTTGAAGCTCTTGAATCTGTTTCTGTAAATCTTCGGATGACATGTTGAATTTGAGAGTCGTGAAAGCAATTCACAACGAATTAAATTAAAATACCATAAAGCATTTGAAATAATAAAAGATAACAGAGAAAGGAATAAAGAAACGTTGAATCTTTGTCCTATTTTCGGGGGAATTTCGTAAATTGTCAAGATTTATTGTAATTACGTTTGAAAATTAAAAATAAGCGATATTTCAACAAAACATCGCTTTCTGTTTACTAATTTTTTAACAAAAATTTATTGTGAATTTTTTGATATTGGTTTTGTTGCCGAGGTGTTTGATTGGAGTGATTATTGTTATCATCGAATATTGTACGTTAAAAGACCATGATGGTGTAAGTGAGGTTATGAAATCGGTTGACGATTTCGTGTTGTTTGTTGTAGGTGGGGCAGATTTCGCCGCCGCTGTAAATCAAAATGAACGGAATACGATTGCCGACAATTTCCAATGTTTTTTTGATTTCGTCGTCGATATTGGGAATGAGTACGAGCGAACGTGTTAGACACGGAATGGCAATCATTCCATTGGCTCCATTTTTTTCGATATCGTCGAGAGCTGATTTGAGAGTGGTTTCGGCGGTTTCGATAACGCTGTTGTAATCGATTTCGGCAAAAGCGATGAAGGCGCCGACGGGAATTGCGCCGCCGCAATAGGCGCCGTTTTCTGAGATATCGTACATACTGTATGCGGCGGGAACTGTTCCGTCGTCAAAATCGACCAAAAGCGGAAGCATACTTACGGCGGCTAATTTACTGGTTTGAACTCCGATGCTTTTGAAATATTCCGTGACTGGCATATCGTTGATTTTTTTCACCAGATAGTCGGACGATTCGGTAACAACGGCACTTTGTCGCAAAATATTGCGTGCGGTGATTGCGGTGGTGTAAAATCTTGGTTTGATGTCGCCATTGACGAACAGCAAGATCATTTTGCGAAGATGTTGTTCGTTATTTTTGAAAACGTAACTGGATTCATATTTTAGTGAGGTATCATTTGAGAGAGTTCCGAAAATTGGGAGTCCGTTGCTTAATTGATCGAGTTTTTTGAGAATGCTATGTCCGCTAATATCAGTGGTGATGGGTCCCAGTAAGAAAATGAGTGAAGGATTGGGAGCGGAATTGGCGACTTCGTTATAGACATTTTCGACGGCATTGTCAAAATTTTCGGGATGCAGTGGTTCGGAAATGGCGGAGGTGAAAGTAATTTTGTCGCTGGTCAAAACGGTTAGGCTGAGTTGTTCCATTCCGCCGCCTTCGTTGACGGCGCTTCCCTGAACCGCACAACCGATCACATCAAACGGAAGAGCGTTACAAAGAGCGGTAATCGTTCCGTTTTCGACAAATTCGAAATAACAAGCGATAATACCAATAGTATTTTTGCCTAATTTTTTATCTTTAAGTTGTGTCGTAATTTCTTCTACGGCAATCTCTGTATCGTCAATTTCGTTAGTAAACGCGTTGAACATTGTCAACATGGCAATATCCTCATGTATCGAATAAATGAGTGTTTTGTGGCAAAACAATTTTCGATTTTCGTTTGCCGTAACATAGAAAACGCAAGCATTTTACCATTGAGCAATATTCGCTGTCAAGAGAGAAATTATGTTTTTTATTTTGTTCTCATTCATTTATTTCATGTTGTGCGGTTATTTCTTGTTTTGTGGTTATTTCCTATTTTGCGGCTCTCGAAACTCGAAAAGTTGCCCGCAAGCATGTTGCTTGCGCAGGACAAAATCAACGTGTTTTTTTTCAGAGTGGAATATTGCAAATTGTACGCTAATAACAATTTGTACGCTAATAGAAATAATTTGACAACAATAATTTGTAATGAGATTTTTTCTTTAATTGAATATGACGAAACGTGTACAATTGAAACAAGATTTTATTTGAACACGTAACACACAGAAGACGCGGAATTTTTCTATTTTTCCGTGTCTTCTGTGTTCAAATAATCATTCTGTGTGGATTGGACTCGAATTTGGAGTCTGCTGAAATTGACAGTATTTTGGAATTAATACACGATCAATCCCCAAATACCGAATTTAATTGTTTCACCTTCTTTGATTTCTTTTTGGTAAAGTGTGGCAATATTTCCAACATAATTACCGAAAAAAAGCATTTCAGGAATCGCAACTTTTTCGAAACCGGATTTCAAAAGAAATTCCGTTACGTTGTCTTTGTTTCGATTGGGCAGCGGCGTAAAAACGTACAAAATTCCTGAATGGGTACAAACAACCTCCGCTCCCTGAATTTCGCTACGCACAAACTTTTTTCCTTCAAGTTCTTTCGGATAATTGAGAAGTCGATACTCGCGGTTGGTGAAAAGTTTTGCGTCTTTTTTGAAAATATCGGATTCGGCATTTTTCAATTGCAATGTTGGAGTGTTACCTAATTTGAGCGGTTTACCATTGCTATTGGAAGCCGGTTCAAATTGCAGTGGTTTAGGTTGCGGAGGCGCCGCAGTTGCTTTGTTTACTAATAATCGTAACTCGCCGTTTGATGAAACGATTTTACCGGCTAAAACATCTTCTTCGGTAAATCGAGCCATGAGGATTTCCTTGGCACCGCCTCGGCTAAAATCATAGATAATGAAAATTGTTCCATCTTTCGTTTGATCACCATCGGGATAGGAAACACCACTACGTTCATCAAGCATGAGACCACCTTTCCAGGTTCGTCCGTCATCATCGGAGAGCATTGCTGTTAAATGGCTTCGTCCGGGTTTAGATAAAATTTCGCCATGTTTGACGAGGAGTAAATTACCTGATTGAAGACGCCGGATAAAAAACCGTGATGCCGTATGCGGAATTCCGCGGCGTCCGGGTTCGCTCCATGTTTTGCCGCCGTCAAACGAATTTGATTCCGCAATTCCGTAACTGGTACGAATCCACATAAAAAAGGAACCATCTTTTCGTTCAACAATCATATTTTCGTCACAGTTTGCCTCTTTTCGAGGAACAACCGTATTGCCGAGCAAATCCCATGTTTTGCCTTTGTCTTCGGAAACAATAACACTGGAACCGACTGGAATTTTTTTATCGGGATGATTGATATCAAAATTCCAAATCGCGACCGGTAAAAGCCAACGATTTTTTGAATCGGCAATTGGTTTATTCATCATAATTCCGTCACACAGGCGTTGTGGTTTTGACCAGACGGCGTTTTCTTGATCGCCAGAATTGGTGGTGATACACCAAACACCGGCGCGACCGTCCCAATGGTGAAAACTTTGTGCCCAAAACAGTCGGACATTTCCGTCGGGGTCTGTCCACATGGACGGGTCGTAAGTGCGAACCGGTCCCGGAACATCCACCGCCAAAATCGGTTCCGTCCACGTTTTTCCCGAATCACCACTTGTTGCGAGGAGAACATAATTTTCGTCTCCTTCGGTAGTACCTCCCGAATACCAAGTCGCCCAAAGTCTGCCATTCGGGGCAATTGTCATACTGGGAATTCCTTGAAAAAGGCGTTTGTCATTGCCATACTCCGCCGGAACCGGTTTCAAAATGACCGGAGGATCAAGAACCCCCGAAAATTCCTGCGAAGAAAGGAACGATACAAAAACAAACGCAACAATAAATGTAGAAGTAACAATTAGTTTCATAGTGTTTTAAAAATTTGAAAAATTAAAAAATTAGTAATGATTCAGTGGATTTTTCGTAGCGAGTCCGAGTGTATCTTGCTTGCGGTTGAAAATCAAGAGATAGGTAACGTTTTGCCGAAGTTTTCACCCGCCATCACATCAGCAATAACCGACGCAACCATGAACAAAAACCGTTGCGTAATAAAGTTACTTATTTTGATTGCCTACCTGAAATTGATCAACCAACTCCAAAAATACTGTGACATCGTTGAAAAAAAAATCACTAAAATCGTACATAAATTAAAAGCGAAAATACAAGCAATTGCTCAAAACCTAAGTTTTATTCTGAAGAATATTTGTCGGTTTTATTGTTAGGCACAATTTTTTGAGTAACAGAAATATTGACTTTTTCTGCAATTATTTGTAATCACTGATTTCGATACGTAAAATGTTGGGACCGGAAGTTGTTATTTTCCAGCGTAGTGGTGTTTTTTGCGGATCTCCCAAAATTTCTGGAATTCCTACTGCTTTTCGTGCTTCTATCATTTTCTGTTCATATTCCGCGTTGAGGCGGTCGCGTTCCTGCGGAGTGAGTGTTTCGGGATCAACTGTTTGATCAATTTCGACAACAGGATTTTTTGTAATAGTTACCAAAAAATCTTCTGCCGGAACACCGACAACCGAATGATTTCCTTGAACAGTTGCAGGTTGTACGGAACCGGTCGCATCGGTTTTCCCACCGACACTCCATCGCGTATGTTCTGTGAGCGATTCAAGAATCACAACAGCTCCTTCCAATAATTTTCCGTCTTGTGTTACGGTAATAGTTGCAGGATACACACGGGGAAATCCATCCGGCGCTTTGGAATAGCAACCAACCAAAAAGGAAACCAACAACAATGACATGAATATTTGAAACTGTTTCATAAAATTTTTCCTTGAAATGTTAAAAGGATTTTGATTCTCCAGCATTAAGGGAACCGAGTGCTCCCCAAACTCCCCATGGTGAAGGATCGGAAGAAGACATGGACATATTTTGGTTTGCAGAACCAGCGTCAATTGTCTGCGAAATAAAACGGACAGAACCATCACACATGGCAGCACTAACACCACCCGAATGAAAACTATTCGGCGTCATCATTACATGACCTTCAATGCTGTTAGTTGTACAACTTGGCGAATTGGGCGGTAAAACAGCTGAAAAACCGGAATAAATAGCTAATCCGTCTGTCCATCTCATACCAGGACCCATAAAATTTTGAACATCGCCTACTGGAGTTTTCAGATTTCCTCCTACATTTTGTAACAGGCAAGCATTGGGGTTTATGTAAAGAGAAACCGGTTCACGGGCTTCAACAGCAATTGCTCCGCGAATAGGATAGGTATTCGCTGGAAGAGCAGAAGTTGCCGCCGTACTGTGTCCGCTGAATTTCGAAACAACTTCGGAAAACATCAACGTATTCGCTGTTCCATCAGTAATACTGGCAAAAGATCGCGGAAAATTATCGCCGCGTGAAAATACTCCTCGCGCAACAGAAACAAGTGTATCTGCAAATTCGTTGGTTGCCCTCGTCCAAATATCGCCGCGATTACAATAATAATTGAGTCGTCCGATGCCGTGTGAATTATTCCGTCCTTCGGGGTCGGAAGGACACAATGCGGTTGGAATAATCTGGTTAATCGCGTTGAGACGATAAGCGACAAGCGTATCACGCCACGGTGCAGGATCATTGACCGAATAGGGTGAAGCGGGATTCATCAAAATGAGAATTTTCTCGTACAATGGAGTTTGTTCGAGAAAAGGAAGAATCGTTGCAAAATAAGACCAACGATGACGATTCTTATCACAGTAACGAGAAGAGAGTGACGATTCAGCGATTGCCAATGCGGAAGATGTGGAATCTGCTTCTGCCAATGCGCGACCCACTTTCGAAAACGTAGCATTGGGTAATTCTCCTTGAGTGTCGTGAAAATTATGACAACCCAACGCAATCTGTTTTAGATGATTTGCACACTGCATTCGTCTTGCGGCTTCGCGAGCAGCTTGAACGGCTGGCAACAGAAGTGCGATTAACACGCCAATAATCGCAATCACGACAAGAAGTTCGACTAGAGTAAAGCCGAATCGTGAAGAGCGAATCGAAGAGAAGAATTTAGTGGAAAAACGCCGAAAAATCGACCACTTTCCACTATCCGTTCTCGACTTTCCACTCCATATAGCCCCCCCCCCCCTGCTTTACGCAGTTTACCAAATTTAACATTTGGCTTTTCGCAAAAAATACTGCGAAAATCTCGACAACACATTTGACTAAATTTTTCATTTTCATTCTCCTTATTTTCTAAGATTTGCCGAAACTATTGTGATACGCTCACCGAAAAACAACTCGGCAAAAAATGCGAATCACAATCAACTAAGTTTCATAGTTTATGTTAAATAGAGAAAATTGTCAAGCGGAAATTTTAACTTTTAAAAAATTTGGGGAGTAACGATTCAGTAGAATTTTCGTCGAAAGTTAAACACAAGGTATTTTGCTTTAATACTTATTTTCGTGATGATTTATTTGAACACGGAAATCACAGACGACACAGAATTTTTTTTATTTTTCCGCGTGATTTGTGTTCAAATACCGACAAAAATTTCGCAGATCGATTGCAAATTGAGCGATTCAACGTGAAATTTCATAAATCTCAATAATTGGTACCGTACGAAGATTCCACGCTCCCCAACCCTGTTGGCGGATTGTTTTCACCCACACCGGTTTCTCCTGCAACATTAATTGTTTGTCCCGCTCAAATTCGCCACTGGGACGACGTTGGAGAATATAGTATCGAAAACCTCGCCTTTTGAA
>JAIRTV010000381.1 GCA_031254675.1 Planctomycetaceae bacterium
TGCGAACTCAGATCATCAATTCCATTGAAGTCGCCGAACAATCGCGGCGGTGTCACGTTGGACGGTTCTCGCATATTTTACGGCAGGGAAACCAAACATCATTGCATAAAAAGGAGTGTCCGGTTCGAGACCGAGCGTTGAACGGAGTTCCGGTATGGTGTCAGCAGCGAACTTCAACATGCCGCACCAGGTCGCTCCCAACCCCGCACTGTGAGCCAGCAATTCGAAATAAGCAAGCGTCAAATCAATATCTTCTTTCGCACATGTTGCTTTTTCTCCCGCCGAGACAATCAGCAAATGCGGGGCTCCACGGAAAAAAATATCCGTTCCGTTTTCCCGATATGCGGCGGCTCCGGCAGCCAGAAACGGGAGAACTTCAACACCAGATTGAATTTTGACTTCCAACATCCGCACGAGAGTTTCGAGGAGAATTTTGATTTCGCCTTGGTCGTCAACAACAGAAAACGTCAAATCGCTGTCGTTGCAACCGGTTGGAACATTGGCAAGCGTTTTGAGCAGACGGTCAATCAGCTCGCGAGAAACATTTTCGTGCTTGAATTGACGGACGCTTCGCCGTCCTCGCATTAGAATTTCCATTTGTTCAAGCGACGGTGTGTTATTTTTCGTGAGGGCAATACCATTTTCAGGATTCAACCCGAAAACGCTTACGGCACCGGTTGGACAAATTGCCAGACAATGCTGGCAACGAATACAACCGGATTCTGATTCCGGCAAGACGGTTGGATAACGTCCGGTTCGGGCAACAATACCGGTCGGACAATCTTTCACACAAGCATCGCATCGGATACATTTGTCTTCGGCAACAGCAAATTGAAGTCGGGGCATGGGTCGCATGTTGGAAAAAGGGTTAAAAGAACAACGCAGTCGTTTTCATCACGTTGGGTGTCCCATTATAACGTTTTCGTGCCAACCGGCAAGTCGTTACAACCGGTTGTAACTCGGAAACAATTAGTGAATGGAGTTCTCCAATTTCCGCTTTTTGGTAGGTACCAATTGTCTGTAACGGTTCACGTTATTTTATGTATGTGCGTGAACGCTTACTTATATGTTACAGCGTTTTATTATTCCGATAAAACCAAATTGGGGGGCATGGTTGAATTTTGATTCCGTTTGATTACACTATTCTCTGTTGGTCGAAAGATCATTTCGACAGTATCATTATTATTCGTCTCACCTTCAACCCCAATCATCACTATGTCAAACATTTCCCGTCGTTCACTTCTTAAAACGTTGGCAATTGGCGGTGCCGCAGTTACGACGCCAACCGTGTTGCCGACAACGCTCGAAACTCTTCTTGCTCAAAATCCCGAAAATTCTACCGCGGAACAGATTGAAGCCTTGACTGTTCAAAACGGGACACGACAATCCGTCTGCAAATGGTGTTACAATAAGTTCCCCATGGAGGAATTTTGTAAAATCGCTAAGAAACTCGGTTTGGTCGGAATTGATCTGGTCGGACCGAATGATTGGGATTTACTGCTCAAATACGATTTAATCGTAACAATGGGAAACGGTCCCGGAATGGGAATTCCCAAAGGATTTAATCGGTTGGAAAATCATGACAAACTGATTGAAAGTTACGAAGCAGCTCTTCCGATTGCGGCGGAGAAAAAAGTTCCGAATCTGATTTGTTTTTCCGGTAATCGTGAAGGGATTAGCGATGACGAAGGACTGGCGAATTGTGTAACCGGTCTGAAACGGTTAATGCCGGCTGCCGAAAAATATGGCGTAACAATTGTGATGGAATTGCTCAACAGCAAAGATCATAAAGATTATCAAGCCGATCACACGCCATGGAGCGGTGAGCTTGCCCGTCAAGTCGGCAGCGAACGATTCAAACTGTTGTACGATATTTATCACATGCAACGGATGGAAGGCGATGTGATTAAAATGATTCGCGATTACAAAGATGTGATCGGACATTATCACACCGGCGGCAATCCAGGACGTAACGATATTGATGAAACGCAGGAACTCTATTATCCGGCAATCATCAAAGCGATTAAAGCGACCGGTTTCAAGGGATTTATCGCACACGAATTTCTCCCCAAAAAAGGTCTCGAATCATTACGCAACGGAATTAAAATCTGTGACGTTTAGTTTGTTGTTCAATTCGTTGGAACAAATTTGTCGTAACAGATTTCCAAGAAGCCGTATTTTCCAAAACGTAAAATTCACAGAAATAATTGATTCGTTATGAACATTTCAGAATATTGTTTTGACATGGCGGTTCGTGCTAAAGCGGCATCGCTTTTGATGCCGGAAATCAGTGGAGCGCAAAAAAATGCTTGGCTGGAACGTACGGCACAGTTGATCGAAGAAAAAACACAATCTATTTTGTCCGAAAATCAAAAAGATATTGCCGCCGCGTCGGATTTCGGTTTGACTCCGGCGGAAATAGATCGGCTGTTGCTCAATCCCAAAAGAATTGACGAAATTGTTACGGCGTTACGTGAAATTGCTCTGTTTCCCGATCCGGTTGGAAATATTATCGAATCGACAATTCGCCCGAACGGTATTGAAGTTCAGAAAGTTCGCGTTCCGCTCGGTGTTGTCTTTTTCATTTACGAATCAAGACCCAATGTTACACCGGACGCAGCGGCAATCTGTATCAAAAGCGGCAATGCTGTTATTTTGCGTGGCGGAAAAGAAGCGATTCATTCCAACACGGTTCTTGCTGGAATTTTGTCACAGGCTGCCGAAGAAACCGGATTGCCCAAAAATGCCGTACAATTAGTGCAAACGACTGATCGCAACGCCGTTGGTGAATTTCTCAAAATGGCGGACAAAATTACTGTTACGATCCCTCGCGGCGGTGAAAGTCTTATTCGTCGTGTTACCGCCGAAGCCGCCATGCCGGTTATCAAACATTTTGCGGGAAATTGTCACGTTTATATTGACCAGTTTGCCGATCCCGATATTGCGGAAAAAGTTCTCGTCAATTCAAAATGCCAACGGATGGGCGTTTGCAATGCGGCGGAATCATTGGTTATTCATCAAGCAATTGCCGCGTCGTTATTGCCGCGATTGGCAAATGTATTATCGCAACGAAATATCGAATTGCGTGGTTGTCCGAAAACATGTTCCCTCTTGCCGGAAGCAATCAGAGCAACAGAAACGGATTTCGGAACAGAATTTCACGGACCGGTGATTTCCATTAAAATTGTCGAATCACTTAATGAAGCGATTGATCACATTAACTGTTACAGTGATGGTCATACGGAAGCCATTATTACAAAAGACTTAAATTCGGCACGTGAATTTACGACACGGATTGACAGTTCTGCTGTGATGGTCAACACTAGTACACGGTTCAATGACGGCGGTCAATTCGGACTCGGAGCGGAAATCGGAAT
>JAIRTV010000508.1 GCA_031254675.1 Planctomycetaceae bacterium
ATTGACCCGAATAAAAGAACCGGATCAAACGGATTGCCACCGCCCTGAACAATACAAAAAGCCGCCAAAGCATAAACCGCCACAATAATCAAGACAACCGCTAAACTGTACAAAAATACAAGCAATGTTGTCCGTTTCTTTGCGCGTTCTTGATGTTGAAAAAAGTCCATAATCGTATCAGATTTTTTTGGGGGAAATTATTTTCGAAAAGATCAATGATTGGAGCAGTATCAAGAAAAACGTTTTTTTTATGAGCAGTTGAGTTAATCCCATGAATCACGTTCCTTTCGGATATAATCGTTAACGTTTACGTGTTGCCAGATTTCTGAACCGACCCCCCAAAAATCGGAAATACGTAATTTGCTCGAATTTGTTTTTAATTTTTTTTCAATTGATCGTAAAATTTGTTGTCGGCTGAGGTTGTCGAACGGTTCGATTTGTGTCCAAATTGTTTCGATCATTGTTTGAATTTCTGATGTCATTGTAGAGATTCCTTATATTAATTGTTCAAATAAAAATTAGGTTAAAACGTAACTTTTGGAGTCTGTCGTTCTGATTCATTTTCTACTTTTTCGAACCATTTTTTTACGAGATCATTTTTGTTCATAAACTAAAATTCCTTCGCGGACAATTTTTCTTTCAAGTGAAGGTAATTCGCTTAATGACTTAAAATCACGCGAGTAACAAGCAAGAACATCAACAGATTTGTTTGTTTTATTCGCCTGTAATTTTTTGTATATCTTACGTCTGATTTCCAATGGACGAATGGAATCATCCGGTAAGACCACATAAATATCAAAATCACTCATTTCATCGGGGTTTCCGTATGCGTATGAACCGAATAAGTAAATTTTCTCACAGTTCACTGCGTTTTTTATCATTCCGACAACTTCTTGAATTTCCTGCATCATTAAATTATTGTCCATATTAATGAATTGATTTGTTAAAAACTTCTCCGGTTTATCAGCAACTAAAACGTAACTTTTGGAGCTTGTCGTTCTGATTCGTTTTCAACTTCGAATAAGGCTGCCTCACCGAAATTGAACATTCCGGCAACAATACTTGATGGGAAAATTTCACGACTCGTGTTGTAATCCATAACCGAATCGTTGTACGCTTGCCGTGAAAAAGCAACTTTGTTTTCTGTTGAAGTCAACTCTTCCTGTAACGCTAACATATTTTGGTTTGCTTTCAAATCGGGATATTGTTCGACGACAACCATGAGCCGATTTAACGCACCGGTCAGTTCACCTTCTGCGCGGTTTAGTTTTTGCATTGCCTGCGGATCACTTGGATCCGTTGCCGCTTTGCCCGCTGCACCCAATGCTTGATTTCGTGCGTTAATCACTGCTTCCAGTGTTTCACGTTCATGTTTGAGATAACCCTTGACCGTTTCGACAAGATTCGGAATCAAATCGTAACGCCGTTTTAGTTGAACATCAATTTGCGCAAAAGCATTTTTGTACCGATTACGTTTTGCTATCAAACCATTGTAAATCCCAATGATCCAAAGAAAAACAATAATTACCGCTAAAAAGAACCCGCCAAGAATTACAAAAATTGATAGTCCCATCGTTAAATTTCTCCTGATAAAACATTGTTAAAGTAAACTTACTGATTGTTCCTGATTTTTCGTCGGTTTTATTTTTTATTCCGAATATTTTACTTTTGGTGATCAATTTTTTCAAGACACTCGATAACCCAGACAATGACCATTCATGAAAAGAATGATCATTTTTTTAACAATTACAAAAATATTTTTGCAACGTTTTTTTTGATTTTGTTGTTAGTTTGGCGTATCTAAATAAGGGTCTTGTCCCATGGAACGTTGGATTTTTTTTCGTTCTTTTTCGTAATACAGCATCGTTTTTCGATTACGAAAACTTTTCGTTTCGACTTTCCGTTGGGCGTAGCGAAACAATCCGAGTCGTCTATTAAAGTTTCGGTTGGGATGACGCTGACCTAATTTTTTGTACTTTTTTGCCTTTTTGGGTCCGAACGCTTTTTCCAGTAATTCATCTTCCATTGATAGATATTGCCGATAGGTTCCCGGGTCGCCCTGTCGTCCGCAACGTCCAATCAATTGACGGTCAATCCGTGCCGATTCGTGCATTTCGGTACAAATAACATGTAATCCACCTAGATTTTTCACTGCCGTCGGTATTTTGATGTCGGTTCCACGTCCTGCCATATTTGTTGATACGATTACTTTGCCCCATTCGCCAGCCCGCGCAACAATTTCCGCTTCCTCCGCAATATGATAAGCGTTCAAAACATTGTGTTCAATTCCAGCCTTTCTGAGAAGTTCCGCTAGAATAATCGATTTATCGATCGTTCGTGTTCCAATTAAAATGGGGCGTCCGGTTTTATGGACATCAATGACTTCCTGAATAATTGCATTCCACTTAGCATTTTCTGTAGCAAAAATTCGTGTTGGTAATTTTATTCGTTTGGGCGGTTGATTGGTCGGAACCGGAATAACTTTGCAACGATAAATTTTTCGTAATTCCCCTTTTGATGCTGCGGCGGTTCCGGTCATTCCTGCAATATTTTCGAAACGTAAAAAATAATCTTGTACAGTTACTCTTGCCGCTTGACCAGTTGCCACCGTTACCTCAACTCCTTCCTTCGCTTCAACCGCCTGATGAATTCCGTCCCGCCACTTTCGACCTTCGCCAAGCCGTCCGGTAAATTCATCAACAATCACAATTTCCCCTTTTCGAACAACATATTGTTCATCGCGTTGATATTCTCTTTTAACAAAAATTGCTCGTTGCACAAATTCATAAATATGATAGAGTCCGGTATTATCGAGAGTTTCCGGTTTATCAATGAGTCGAGCTTTCATTCGTCCTGCTCTGGTCAATTCGACTTTTCGTTTTTCGTGGTCATATTCATAATCAAGGTCTTCCTTAAACTGTGAAGCCACTTTCGACGCCCACCGATAACATTCTACTTCACGTTTTTCGTCTTCTGTTGGCAATGCACTTATAATCAACGGCGTACTTGCTTCGTCAATCAGAATACTGTCCGCTTCATCAATCAACGCAAAAAACGGATCACGTTGTACAGGTTTTTCGTTTTCTTGTGTTACGCCGTCAAGCATTGCTCCGAGCAAATCGTGTTCTCCTTCGCGAATGCGCCGCAACAATAAACGATCACGCAGAAAATCAAACCCAAATTCTTTTGCTGTACCATAAGTTACATCGCAATGATAAGCGTGACGTCGTTGATCTTGTTGCATTTCCGTTTGGATAATTCCAACCTTCATACCAAGAGCATTATAAATTGGTTCCATCCATTCGGCGTCACGTTTTGCGAGATAATCATTAACGGTTGCCAACAAAGCTCCTTTACCGACGAGAGCGTTCAAATACATTGGCAATGTTGCGGTGAGAGTTTTCCCTTCGCCGGTTTGCATTTCGACAATTGACCGATGAAACATTGCGGTTCCGCCGAGAATTTGTACATCAAAGTGTCGCATATCAAGAGTGCGTCTTCCTGCTTCGCGTACCAACGCATACGCTTCCGGCAACAACAACCGAAACGGTTCTCCGCTACGCGCACGGTAACGAAGCGACAAACTTTCTTTACGCAATTCCGAATCGGAAAATGATTGCGTACGTTTTTCAAGAGCGTTGACTCGATCAAGTTCGTAGGACCAACGCGCCAATCGACCACTGGAGGTTAGCGGAATCAGCGAATAAAATAACCGGTTGATGCCGGAAGGAATAGCACCCAATGTTTGTTACAATACAATTAGTTCAAGTAATTGAAATAAAAAATCGTCCGTCAATAAAACGGCATGAACGTTTGATTGAATTTTGCTCGTTCATTTTCAACCTTTTACGAAATCGACGAATTCGGTGACATGTTGTTTTTCGGTGAAGCCGACAATCATCACGTCCACGCAATCCAGATTTTTGACGAAATTGGTTGATTTTTTCCGCAACTCGTAATTGCCGGACATTTTTCCTTCGCCGAGAACTTTCATGGCGATAATTCCTTTTCCGGCGTTGTGTGCGGATTGAATTGCCCGAACACTTTCTTCGACACGCTGTGTGGTGTTATCTTTTGGTCCGTCCATATTCATTCCTTCGCTATTGATTCGGACGTGAACAACATCGCACCATGGAGTTTGTGCGGCGTGTTCGACGGCGGCGTTGGAATGTGTACTAACACCGTGGGCGCGGATCAAACCTTTTTCTTTGAGTCGTGACAAACTAGCCATTGCTTCTTCATTTTTGGCAGTCCAATTTTTGTCTGTCATGCAATGAATTTGGACAAGATCAATATAATCTGTTTTGAATTCTCGCAAAAAGCGTGGAATTGTTTCTTCGGGACTGAGCCGTTCTTTTTCGGGAACACCGCCCGGCAACAACCAGAGTTTTGTTCCGAGTACATAACTATCGCGTGGTTTGCCTTTCATTGCTTCGGCGACAACAGCATGTGTTCCGTAGAGGTCGGCGCAATCAAAAAACCGAACTCCGTGATCGTAAGCGAATTGGAGTAATTCGATTCCTTTTGCCCAACCCATTCGTGTCAGATCGGAAGTTCGTTGACCGCCGCGCATTCCTGTTCCGAACCCGATTCGAGAACAACGAACATTTTTGGTTAGTTGTACCCACACGTTGGGGTCATTTGTTTTTTTGACCGCAACCGGTTCCGTTGTTTCTTGTGCGGAAGCGGTATTTACGGTACTTAATGTCAATGTTCCGGCACTGAGTGCCGCCATTCCGAGAAAATCACGTCGTTTCATGTTAAAATCCAAAAAA
>JAIRTV010000557.1 GCA_031254675.1 Planctomycetaceae bacterium
AGCGAATCGGTGATCTTTGCACCAATATTGCGGAAGACACCGTGTTTTTATTAACCGGCGAAATTGTTCGGCATACTATCTGATCGTGTTTGTTTGATTTGTTGACAGTTAATTTTTGATATAATTATTCAATGCGATTTTCACTGAATTATTATAAAATTGCTACAAAATTATTGTAAACGAACGAAAATGCAATCAATCGAATTGTTGTTAAAATATAGGCAAGATAAACAAAAATTGTAGTTTTTGGAAAATGAATAGAATTTTCTGTTTTTTTTTATTATGAGTATTATAAAACGTCCATTTAAGTCAATCTTAACACAATCTTAATATAACATCACTTATGTTACGACCGATTACTCCCATGAGTTGGCAATACTGTCAATTGTCAATTTTGAAACTTACAAACTATTTTGGGAGAAACATTTGATGAAAACAATGAAGTATTTATGTAGTTACGTCTTGCTGGTATTGTTTTTTATATCAGGAATACGACAAATGGTTTTGGCACAAATACCCGACTACGACGATTTGGCATCGCGTATCAGTGCCTTAGAAAAAACGAAGGAAGATAAAACCGATACGAAAAAGAAATTTTCCGTCAAGGTTGGGGGGCGTGTTTATCTTGACACGGTTAATCTTAGCTCTCCGCACACGGAATGGGGAAACAATGTTACAAGTCCCAACAACGTATTGGGTATTCGTGAGGCTCGTCTTGGAGTAAGCGGAGAAGGGTTTGAGATTTTCGATTATAAGGCGGAATTTGGATTGGAATATGGTTCCGCTTCATCGAATGTTTCACCACGTCTCAAGGATGTTTACATGGGAGTTAAAAATCTTCCGGTACTGGATTATGTTCGTGTTGGTCATTACAAAGTCGAATCGGGTTTAAATTACGTTAATTCGTCACGCAACATTACCGCAATGGAACGAATAACACCCGTAACATTTTTCTCTCCTGGACGGCGTTTCGGTGGTGGCAGTACGTATTATTTTGCTCAAGATCAAATTCGTTTTTTTGCCGGAATTTTTGCCGCACAAAAGATGGACGATATTAAGTATAGCAACGACGACGATAATCGAAACGTGATTGTGAATACCCGTTTCACAATGGTTCCGTATTTAGCCGGTGAAGGAACAAAATATCTTCATTTCGGCGGACATTATTTATATTACGGAAATCCAAAAGGGAAAGGCAACTCATTTTCGTACCCCAATCAGGCAAAAGTGGGCGGTTTTGCCCGAACATCCGGTAACTGGTACGAAATTGCTCCGTCCAATGTCCGTGACTATCATCAAGGTGGTCTTGAAATGTTGTGGTCGAACGGACAATTTTCAGTTCAGTCGGAATTTTTTGCCGGATCGTTTGGAAAAGGTCGTGATATGTACGGCGGTTATATTGAAGTACGTTATTTTCTGACCGGCGATGCTCGAACTTACGATAAAAAAACCGGAACACTCGGCAACATAAAAATGAAGAAAAATCTTGCCGCTAAAGTGGAGTCGTCTCGTTCACGTCATTGCGACAACAACGGTTACGTTATCAAGTCGTTTGGAGCATTGGAAACTTTTTTCCAATGGGGTTTTACCGATACAGATCGCGTTTATTTCAACGATGCGAAAAGTGGCGGTGGAAGAACAACCGATATTGTTACCGGTTTGAATTGGTATTGGAATCCGAATACACGTATGATGTTTGAATATGTTCATTCCGATGGAACACGTCAAAATGCGTTTCGCGGAAGCGAAGATATTTTTGGTACAAGTTTTCGGTTCTTTTTTTGAACATAATACATAAAAAATGTGAAGAACGAATTTTTTTTCCTCTGGTACTTCTCCCGATTTACCGTTTGATTCCTTCTTCTAACTTAGCCTTACCGTCTTGGTTGCGGTAAGGTTTTGAAGATAGTATATTTTAGAGCATCATTTGATTGATGTTTCGTTTTTTGGCGTGAATAGTTTATGATTTGTGGTTCGTGTCGCAAGCGAATAATTTTCCTTCAACTAAAATTTCGCTTGTAACGCAAAAATAGAATCAAGCGTGACAATTCATCCGAATTAGTGTTTTTTTGCATTGTAACATTCCTTCATTTTTTAATTTTCAGAGATGTCCAAAGAGCAAATTCTTGTTATAGAAGACGAACAGGATATTCTTTCGATGGTTCGTCTTCGTTTGGAGAGTCGGGGATTTGTTGTTGTTACAGCGGAATCGGGTGAATTGGCACTTCGGTGGTTGACGGAACACAAACCCGATTTGATTCTTCTTGATCTGATGCTTCCCGGAATCAATGGTCTCGAAGTTTTGAAACAAATCCGAAACAACCGAAATCTCGCTAAAATTCCGATTCTGATTATTAGTGCGCTTGGTGAGGAAAGCGATGTGGTTGTGGGTCTTGAACTTGGCGCCGACGATTACTTGAGTAAACCGTTCAACATGTCAATTCTCATGGCGCGAGTTAATGCGTTGTTGCGTCGGTCCCAGTCGGATCAAAAAATAGAACAGAAACCGGAAAATAAACCAAACAATAAACCAAAAGATGATTCAAACGATTTTATTGTTATTGGAGCCATCCGAATTGATACAAACCGTCATCATGTTTTTGTCGATAATCAATCTGTTGCGTTAACAAGTACAGAATACCGTTTGCTTCTTACCTTGATCGCGTCGAAGGGGCGTGTTCTTACGCGCAACCAATTAATTGACGAAGCCATTGGCAATGAATCAATTGTTACGGATCGAACAATTGATGTGCATCTGGCATCGCTTCGTGGTAAACTCGGTTCGTCGCGAGCAATGATTGAAACAGTGCGAGGAGTTGGTTACCGATTTAAGTTCTAAGATTTTCGAAATCAAAAACCACCAACTTCAATAAAATTCGGATAACTATTCAGTTGCTTTTCTTTAGCAACAACCTTGGCAATGACCATTGACGATATTGCGATAATCTATTAGAATAAGATTTCAATGTTGACGATTTGATCATTTTCGGTTGAGTCTCAGAAAGTCATCATGAAAAAATAGTTTTTGGATGGGTGCCCGAGTGGTCTATGGGACCGGTCTTGAAAACCGGCGAGTCGCAAGGCTCCGGGGGTTCGAATCCCTCTCCATCCGCTTCTACCGTGTTACGCATCAATCAATCGAGCGTCAAAAAAATTAAATCTAAATAAAATTTTGCCAGTTGTGAACTCCAATACAATTGCCGAAATACCCGGCTCCTCGCAACAACCTTCTAACAATGAATTCCAATATCATCATCGCTAACCCAATTTACGATGTCGTCTTCAAACGTCTCATGGATGACGCAGAAAACGCCAAGTTTTTTATCGAAACATTGCTCGATCAAGAGATTAAAAATATCGAGTTTCGCCCACAAGAATATCCCACGCCCAATCAATATCTTGGTCCCGAATCCGTACAAGGACGCCTGCCAGGAGCAATGACGTTTTT
>JAIRTV010000649.1 GCA_031254675.1 Planctomycetaceae bacterium
TTGGGTGCGTCAATTTTGCTTGCACTCGACCAATAAATATATCTTTTGCGTTTTAGTCCCATTTTACAATAACATAACGTAAAATATTCCTAAACTCAAAATAACCGATATAAAATTAAAAAAGTGACATTAACTTCTTTAATTGATCAGGTTTCGAGTTTAGGAATATTTTTGAGAAAAACTAAAAATTGAATCAATAAAATGGACAATTATGTTGTTTGATCACCGGATTATTGACACGAATTGTTACGTTTTCTTATGGTGTTATCAATTCCATAACGGAAAGAACAGGACAATGATCGGACGTAACAGCATCTTCAATCACATTAGTTTGCTTTACCTTGAACAACGATTCGGGACGGCAAAAAATGTAATCTAATTTGATGGACGGTTGAGGATTGCCGAAAGTCGGTGTTGTATCGGTGGTGTCAAACCATTTTTCTTTGAGCGTTGCAATCGTTACACTGTCAGGTTGAGCGTTGAAATCTCCGGCAAGAATTGTCGGCAAATCGTTGTCGGCTGCAAAAAGTTCATTGATTTTTTGTGCCTGCATTGTTCGCCGTTCTTCACTTTGGTGACAAAAATGCGTACAGATAAACAACAATTTTGTCTTGTCGTCCAAACGAATTTTCACAGACAAGGCGCCACGATCTTCTCGATTTCCTAAACGCGGTAATTGATTGTATTTTTGTTCCAAAATTGGATGTTTCGTGAGAATGGCAATACCATATTCTCCGTTGGAACGATCAACCGTTTTGCCGAACACCGCTTCCATACCGGTCAATTTTGCCAGTTCTTTCACCTGATCTATTTTTTGTGTCCGATCAGCCATTCGGTCAACTTCCTGCAATGCGGCAATATCAGGATTTTGTTTCAGAATTGTTTTTGCCGTGCGTTCCAGATCGAGTTTTTCATCCATGCCAATTCCGATATGAATATTATAGGAAAGCACACGGAGTTCTCTGACATTGTTTTTGGGTAGGTTCTCTTCCGCTTGTAAAACGGGAACAAGATACGGAGTTACACCAATACCGATGGTACTTAGTGCGGATTGTTTCAAAAAATCACGACGTGAAGTTTTTTTCATTGTATTTTGTCAGTTAAATGGTTGAACGAAAATAATTGAGTTGTTTCAAAAATCATGAAGGTGATTATTATGGATTATTTATGTAAATAATTAACATGTTCAAAATCTTACTCGCTTCATTAACCCTTGTCAATCCGAAAAATAAAAAAAATTGGAGCAATCATCCTGTAAAATTTTTCCTTCAAACGCTCAAAAGATGGATCATCAAAAAGGAAGAATGTTTCGCCGTGTTTGTTCCGCTCAAACCGGATATTGCAAAAGTTTAGTTTAAGATTAGATTGTTAAGGTGTTATTTTGTAAAATTGATACGTTCTACTCCATTTTGGACAACTTAACCTTTTGCCAATCAATGACTGACAAGAATATCGTACAATATCATCCGCGACGTTTTCATACATTTCAATATGTTTATCCTGTTGTGAGCCGTCGTTCGGGCGGATTGTCAATTGGAGTGAATCTAAGCCCGACCGCTCAATGTAATTTTTCGTGCGTTTATTGTCAAGTTCTTGCCGAAAATCACGAAATTTCCGAGCCGAAAAATAATGTCGTAACATCAGTTGATCCCAATCTGGTTGAGTTGGAACTTCGTGAATTGGTTGGTATGGTCAATGATGGTTCGTTGTTCCGCGATACATGGCTTTCTCGCACGCCGCCGGAAAAACGGATTTTGCGTGATATTGCGTTTAGCGGCGACGGAGAACCGACATTGTCGTTGCAATTTTCGGAAACAGTTCGTCGTGTTGCGGCTGTTCGCCGAGAACTTTGCGCCGAATCAACAAAAATCGTTTTGATTACGAACGCCAGCACATTCCATGTTGAATCGGTTCGTAACACATTGGCAACACTGCTTGACGACAACGGCGAAATTTGGGCAAAACTCGACGCAGGAACTCCCAATTATTTCCGAACAATTTCACGCTCCAAAGTTCCGTACGAAAAGATTTTAACAAACCTAACAGAATTTTCCAAAACCAATCCGATTGTGATTCAATCCTGTTTTGCTTTATTGTACGATAAAGAACCGGACGACGAAGAAATCCGGCAATATACGAAACGTTTGAAATTGATGGATCAGATAAAAAAAGTACAGATTTACACGGTTGCGCGACGGACGCCGGAATCTTGGGTTTTGCCGCTTTCCGATGAACAGCTTGACAAAATTTCCGAAACGGTACGGAAATTAACAGGTTTACAAGTTGATTCGTTTTACTCCGCGTAAACACAATACAATAATTTTGAGATTATTGAGGTTTCCAAGGAGTTTGGCCATTTTTCGGTTTGAGAAAACCAGCTTCGGTATCCTGATACCATTGGAAAAGACGTTTTTGTAATTCTTTCGTTTTTTCCGGTAATTTTTCCGCAAGGTCAGTTTTTTCTTCCGGATCTTCCGTAACGTTAAAAAGATGAGTACGTCCGTCTTCGAGACGTTGAATCAATTTGTAGTCTCCCATTCGAACCGCCGACGAAGGAAAACCGCCCTGATTACTGTAATGCGGATAATGCCAGAAAAAAGCGTCATGTTTTCGCAACATATTTTCGTCTTTCAACAGCGGCGCAAAACTCACACCGTCGAGATGTTGTTCCGGTTTGAGCGGGAGCCCCGCTAGTTCAAGCAATGTCGGATAAAAATCCGTACTGATTACCGGTTCATTGCAAACGCTACCGGATTGAATTGTTTTCGACCAGCGAACAATCAACGGTTCACGAATTCCGCCTTCGTAGTTCCAACCTTTTCCTGCACGAAACGGTAAATTGCTGGTCGGCGATCCTTCCGCCGTCGCAAGACCGCCGTTGTCCGACATGAACACAACAATAGTATTTTCGTTCAGACCAAGTTCATTCAACTTGGCAAGAACCCGACCAACACAAGCATCCGTATGAGACATCATACCCGCGTAAATTTCATGATTTTGACGACATCGGCTTTTACGCGGTTGATCGGACACATGAACTTGTTCTTCATCAATGAAATCTTGTGTTTCATTATTTTGAAGATTAAGTTTCTGTTTTTTTTCCCGATATGGAGCAACATATTCTTCAGAAGCTCCCAGCGGAACATGAACTTGATAAAACGAAAGATAAAGCAGGAACGGCGAATCCTTGAACGCTTCTAAAACGAGCAAGGCATCGTCGGTGATTCGGGTGGTACGGGTTTCGATGGGAGTTTCGGACGTTTTCGGCGTAACCGGCGGCAATTTTGGCAACGTTAAATTGGTAACGGATGGATCGATATGGACAATGTCGCCACTGACAACATCGAATCCTTGAAGTTGCGGTCCGTAATTTTTCAGATTGCCAAGATGCCATTTTCCAAGCAATGCCGTTTTGTAACCGGATTCGCGAAACGCTTCACCTAATGTTGTTTCTTCGAGCGGCATGAAAAGATTCAGCGTTGCCGGTTCGAAACGTTCGCTCCGTGTTCCTGCCAGGAAATTCGTAATACCCGACCGAACCGGATAACGACCCGTCATAATACTGTAACGTGTCGGACTACAAACACAACAAGCCGCATACGCTGACGTAAATTTCATTCCCTCCGACGCGAGCCGATCAATATTGGGTGTTTCGTAAAACGTGTTCGGGTTGAACGCCCCAATATCCATAACACCAAGATCATCCGCCAAAATAAACACAATATTAGGTTTCGTTTGGGTGTTTTCTCCCATAACATCCATCGCGAAAACACCAAACAAGGAAAAAAGTACAAGAAAGAAAAATAAAAATCGCATTTTGTGTTTTTATTTCAAAATTGTTAAAAGGTTTCGGGCTGAGTTGCCTTTTCGAAACGTCAACTCAACAAGAACGAATTAGTATTTTTAACGTTTCAAATCGGCAATATAAAAACTGCCGTAAGTGTGAACGCGGTCGATTTTGTGTAATTCTTGTGCGGTTGCGATGTCTAGTTCTAGAATGTCGCCAAGATTTTTTTTCTGACCATTGACCTCAACAGGAACCGTATTAATATATTCTGTTCGCAATCCGCCGCTTCGCCAAAGGATTCGAGTTTGATCGGCGGCACGGTCAAGAATCGCCGCCCATTCGTCCACCAACGCATTGTAAAGATGATACGATAACCAGTCCATGTGGTCTAAAAGAACAAAGCGAGAAATTTTAACATCGTGTTTTCGCAAAAAGCCTTCTACTGTATCAGAATGCGTACTAATCCGATTCACAAGTCCGCCTTTAAGGGCTTCAAAATTGTCCCGTTCCAAATATTCAGGACAACACCCCGGCGTGTAACTTCCTGTGGCGTAAACTCGCCAGAAATAATTGTCACGAATCGGCAATGTTCCAAAAACCGTATCAAGACAATCCTGAATAAATTTGACAATTCCTCCATCATATTGGGTTTCAATTTGTTTCCGTTGCGCACGCGGCACGCCAAGAAGTGAAAGTGTTGTGTCTCGATTCATAATAAACCGGACAAGACGACTCCATAATTTTTCACGCATTTTGTTGAACCAAATATCCTGTTGTTCTTCCAACGATTGGGCGTTGAGAATTTCGTGAACGTATCCCCGCAATTTGTAACGATCAACAAGACTATTGATAATTCGTGCAAATGTTCCTGTTGTGCCGCAAAAATAAAAACTTTTGCGTTTGCCGTCAAAATATTTCCGAATCCGCCGATCCCAATATTTTTTTGTCCAAGGAGCAAGATTGTCGCGTAATTTTGCCTGATAAATTCCTTTGATTCCCGTAACACGTCCATTGCCGAACATTTGAAAAAATGTTTCGTAATCCAGGTTGCGTATTGCGGACATTTTTAGTTCGAGTAATGCGTTTTGGCGTGGATTCATATCCACCGCGTAAACATGGTTCAAACCCGTCAACGCATAAGACAAAGCGTTACAACCCGCCGAAGTAATGACAAGCAAATTATCATCCGGTGTTAGGTTGAGAACTTGTTTGTCGAGTCTCGGGTCTTCCCAACACGTGTTGTACACAAGATTGTTGCCGTGAACAATCCGAAAAACACGCCCACTCATCCATTCGCTAATACGGTTCATAACAATTTACGAGAACGATGGTTGAAATTCATAACGTTATTTATACTTCAAACGGTAACAAATTAATATTGTGTTGCAACGTGAACATTCCGCCAACAATTGTCCTGATTCTTGCGTGGACGGCGAAACTCCGACATTCTTAAAACAACCGTTTGTAACCGTTCAAAGTATAGCAGGTGAAGCAAAAAAAAATAGAGACCAAAGAAAAAAAGTCACGTTTCCGTAGAATTTTTATCAATGACCCATTAAAAAACCAATTCAGATAAAATTGAAAAGGTGGGCAATGTTTCGTCGAAAGATTGCCCACCAACAGTTTCTGCAATGGTTTTTGCAATAGTTTCTGTGTTCGGACGGAAATGAGAGAACCGACTCAATTATCTTGATAGTTTCCTATTTTGAGTGGTTCTCAATTACTTTGGCGGTTTTGTAACGGTGATATTGAATACGGTATTTCCTTTAACTTCGCAAGTCAAACCGGAAGTGGATGGATTTTCGAATTTCGGATCGACCAAATGAACAAGCGGAATTCCATCACTACCGCCGCCGGTTGTTGCGGAAACGGTAACTTGATACGTTCCCGGTCGAACCCCATCGCCCGATTTTAATTCGAACATTTCATAACTTCCATTCGGTTTGATTGCGCTGCTTGCCTGATACGGTAAATTGATAAACGTAACACCGCCGGAAGTCAATGGTGTTCCGTCGTCGAATTTCACTGTTCCGGTTACTTTCGGATTCCCGCAACCGAAAATAAAAGGACAAACAAATAAACATACAAAAAGAATACAATAATTTTTCATCTTATTTTAAGGTTCAAAAAAAA
>JAIRTV010000003.1 GCA_031254675.1 Planctomycetaceae bacterium
ATACGGAACACGGCTCCTCAAACAAACATGAGAAAGCAACAAACATTCTTAGAGTATAGCAAAGTACCAAAAAATTGACAAGAGCATAAAGTGGGGTGTGTGGCGTGGGGGTTGTGGTGTGGGGAGGATTTTTTTATTTAAATACAAAAAGACACGAAATCCGCAAATTTTTTTTTCTTTTTCTACTTGACAGGAGTCGATATATCGTGTAATATTTTGAGCTCAATGATTTTTGTTTTTAAATTTTAACATTTGGAGACCATTTTTCTATTTGAAGAATAAATTGCCCGAATTTTTGTTCGGGTAAAAACAATAATCGAGTACGCCAACAATACTAAAATCGCTTAGGCGAACTATAATTTTCGACTGACCAAACGGTTTTCCGTGTAGAAAATTATTGTAACATCACAGAGTTGCGTGGCTCCCGTTCGGGGAGCGTCGCGTGTGATGTTACAGGTACGATTCAGTATTACATTGTGAAATGTGGAATACACCACTTTGGTCAGTGGGAATAAACCTGATTTTAGTAACGTGTCGCTCCTAATCTGAGAGTGATATTTCTGTTGCCGTTTCTCGGCGTTACGTTTTCCCACTTTTTCAACAAAGCAGATTATTTGTTACGTAATCTGTAAAAATCTTTACTTTTTTCCCTAGGAGAAAAAAAATGAAAGTTCGAACATTTATCGGATTTACGTTGGTTGAATTACTCGTGGTCATTGCCATTATCGGCATGTTAATTGCATTACTGTTACCAGCCGTGCAAGCAGCGCGAGAGGCGGCGAGACGAATGCAATGTTCCAACAAATTAAAACAGGTCGGAATTGCAGTTCATAATTTTCACGACACTCACAACGGTTTACCTCCTTCGACAATCGGAAATGATGGTAGCACCGCCCCTGGTGCTGGTGTTCGTGTGTCGTTCTGGTGTTTAATTATGCCGTATATCGAATTGCAAAGTGTTTACGATTTGATCGCGACAAAGACCGATTCTTTTGAGATTACTGTACGTAACGATTATTTTTGGAACACGTTAGACAGAGAAGATCAAAAAATGCTTTTGGGAATTTCTGCTTATTTGTGTCCTTCACGACGTATGATTGGCGGTGATCTTGTCGGCGTGACAGGAAGAACCGGAATTAACGAACGTATTTTGGGAACACAAGGCGATTATGCGATTGTGGTTGGTCGTTACGCTCCCGAATCGTGGACGGATTGGATTTGGGTAGAAAATCCTGGTTGGATGGAACAGATCGAAAATGCGAAAGGTCCCTTTCGGTCTGCAATGTGGCAAAATTCCCCAAAAAATTGGAAATCACGCGATTCGTTTACCCGACTCGTCGATGGAACAACTAACCAAATTCTGACCGGAGAAAAGATGACTCCCGCTCAATTTGTGGGTTTGTGTAACCAAGATACCGGAGGTCTCGATTTTGGGTGGTGGGCAGGAGATGTTACCAATCAACAGTCAGATTGCAGTATTTTGGCAATCAGTGTTTGGGCGATCTTGCCCGCAGCACGATCCTTTAACGGAGGAATTGCCAACTCACCCAAGACCAATACATTAATCTGGCAAGAAAATGAAGCAATGTGGGGCAGTAATCATCCGGGAATTTGTAACTTTTTGTTCGGCGATGGAACTGTTCGTGGTGTCTCGTGTACCATTCCAACAGGAGCTCTCGCCTATACAGGATCAAGCGTTCCCGGTGGAATCAGGCATAATCCCGACAGTATTTTGGCAAAACTCGGTTGTGTGGACGATGGAAATCCCGCAGTCCTTCCCTAAAATTCAAAAACCAATACCTAAAAACCGTTTCAAAAAAAATGAAAAGTATTGTTCAAATAATTTTGTACGTTTTCATCTCAATCCTGTCCGGATGTTACGGAAAAAATGTTCCTTTGAGCGGAATTGCTACTTTTTCCGACGATAATACTCCGCTTACAATGGGAACAGTGTATTTGACCTCAGAAACATTTCAGGCTTCCGGACATATTCAAAAAAATGGTTCTTTTACCATTGGTTCCGAACTACCCGGTAACGGTATTCCACCCGGAACTTATAAAGTCAGTGTCAGCGGAGTCTATGGAAAAAAAGGAACTATAATCAATAGCCGAAATCCAAACTATTCGCTTATTGATACAAAATGGTCAAGCCCCCAAACATCCGATATGGTCATTACCGTCAATACGAAAACACGACAACTCAAATTAAAAATTGACCGTAATCCTCAATAATTATTCATAGAATATTGTACCAAAATTTGTGCGCATCAAAAAGGGATTGGATTTTATTGAAAATTTCCAGAGTGTTTCGGAATTTTTTGAAGAATAATTTTTTGCGTCAACAATTAAACAGGTAATAATCGTTCACCGAAAAAGTTGTTTACTTTGTGTTTTACCAACTGACCGTTTCATCCCAAAAAGGGAAATCATCATCGAATTTCATCGAAAGGAAACAAAAATGATTGGGACTATTCAAACGAAAATAATTTTATTATTGATTGTCGCATTATCCTGTGTTGTGATGTGTTCAGGAGAAGACAAAGAAATATCAGCATCGCCCATCATCAAAAAAGTTTACACCGATACATCACGCGGATTGGAAAAACAGGAGAAAAATATTCTCGTTTCAATCGAAACACAATTTATTACCGATGATACTCCAATCATTGTCGAATTGGTTCCAATAAATAATAAAACGGTATCAATAATTCGTCAACAATCGGTACTTCAAAACAATCATGCACAAATTTCTTTGCCAATTCCTAAAACATTGGACGTTGGACATTATCAATTCCATATTGTTGCCGGTTCACTCCAAAATCCGATTGCCAGTCATTCCGATCAAACATATCAGGTTCTTCGATCTGGAAAAAGAATTTTTTATATTAGTTCAACCGATGGAAACGATGCCAATGATGGATTAAGTGCACAAAAACCAATAAAAACATTACAAAAAGCATCGGAGATTGAATTGATGCCGGGTGAAAGTTTGTTGCTCAAAGCCGGAGATATTTGGACGGGCGAATCTCTCTTTCCCAAAGGAACAGGAACAGAAGAAAATCCAATTACAATAACTTCCTACAACGAAGGACCAAAACCACGAATCGTTCCCGGAATCGGTCAACAAATGTACGGTATTCGATTAGTCAATATTAGCGGATATCGTATTATTGGTCTTGAAATCAGTAATTGTTACGGTGGAATTGTTGCATGGACGGAAAATACATACAATCATCGATTTTTGTGGATCGAAAATTGTTTTTTCCATGATATTACCGGAAAGGATACGGGATTTTGTGTTGCTTTTTACAAGAATTTACCGCCGGATTTATTGTACGGAACAGGAATCATGATCGCGGGTTCTGATGCTGTTGGCGGTAGTACACTCTTTTCCGATATTACTATTACAAAATGTGATTTTGACTGTTGCGATGTTGGCATCGAATTACTTCCGCGTGATCACGACCAATCCGGAATCTGGGATCAACATCGACATGACATTGTCACTTGCGAAGCCTATCGCCGTGTTACGATTCGTCATTGTAACATTTTACGTTCTTATCGTACTGGCGGCGTAATGTTGTACTGTGTTCGCGATGGTGTTGCCGAACATCTTCTGATTGATCAAACCGGATATCAAGAAGTTGGTATGTTTTGGGGAGTGGCGGCTTTTCAATGCGCACGTGTCAGTGATTTTGTAATACAAAAATGTACTTTTTCCAATACCATTAAAGGAAAAAGTCCCGATGGACAAGGATTCGATTTCGAAGCGGATTGTCATCGTATTCTTTTGAAAGATTCCTGTATTGTCGGCAACGATGGTCCCGCCATACTCTTTTTTGGCGGAACATGGAAAGGAACCAACGAAGATAATGTTATTGACGGTTGTTTTCTCAAAAATAACAATCGAACAAGAGAATTTTATAATAATACTTTTGCCGTCATGCATCCCGACAATTCTGGTGTCGTACGCAATACAACAATTCATCTTTGCGAAGACGAACAAGGATTTTATTGTCATCCGTTGAAATTCGAGGCGTCGAACCGAGTTTATGGACCTTCCGGCAACTCCAAATTTGGAAACGATCCAATGAAACCGTAAATAAATGATCAATCCGGTTTCTGTTCGGTTTCTGTATTGATAAAGATCGTGTTGTCTGGTATAATCTGTTTTTTCTGCCCGTTCCGAATGTCTCTTTTTGCCAATCGGAACATTTTTACCCTTCAACATTTTTTAACATTATGAACCTTCAAGCCAAAGATTTTTTGAAAAATATTTTGACAACACCCAGTACAACCGGTTTTGAAGAGCCGGTTCAACAACTTGTTCGCGATTACGCCCAACCGTTTGCCGATTCTATTCGCACCGATATTCACGGCAATGTTTTCGCGGCACGGAATCCTGACGCTCCGCTTCGGGTTATGTTGGCGGGGCATTGCGATCAAATCGGTCTGATCGTTAACTATATCGACGAACAAGGTTATTTGTATATTTTAACGGTTGGTGGTTGGGATATTCAGAATTTGGTTGGGGTTCGTGTTAAAATCTGGACAACTCAAGGAGCAGTTGACGGCGTGATCGGAAAAAAACCAATTCATCTGATGGACGACGAAGATCGGAAAAAAATCCCGAAAATCAAAGACTTGTGGATTGATATTGGAGCAAAAGACAAAGCGGAAGCGGAACAATATGTTCATGTCGGTGATCCGGTAACAGTTGAGTTGGCGTACCGCGAAATGCTGAATCAGCTTATCGCAGCTCCAGCAACAGATGACAAAGCCGGAGTTTGGGTAATAATGGAAGCACTTCGGCGTATTGATCCGTCCAAACTGAAAGTTGGTGTTTTTGCAGTTTCGACCGTGCAGGAAGAAGTCGGTTTGCGTGGTTCGCGAACGAGCGCTTTTGGAATTGACCCACACATTGGGATTGCAACAGACGTAACTTTTGCAACAGATTGTCCAACAGTTGAAAAGAAACAAAACGGCGATGTGAAACTTGGCGGCGGTCCTGTTCTGTCACGCGGTCCCAACATGACCACCAACCTTGTCAACGCCTTCGTGGATGTTGCGAAAAAGAATGAAATTCCTGTACAAATGGTTGCGGAAGGCAAAATTACCGGAACCGATGCCGGATCAATTCAGGTCAATCGAAGTGGTGTTGCTACGGCACTGATGAGTATTCCCAACCGATACATGCACACTCCGGTTGAAGTTATTTCGTTACGCGACATTGATTACGCTGCCGATCTTATGGCGCGGTATTGCGAATCAATTGATCCCGATGTTTCGTATATTCCCTGACAGTTATTCCCTGACATTGTGCATGTTGGGGGTTCAAGAGTTGGTCGGCAACATCACCCGTCATCGCGTATGTTCCACATTTCAACTCAACCCTTTTTTATTAACAACATGAAACACAATTTTGTAAAATTTCGGTTATGCAATGAAACAGGTATTCGTTTTTTCGCAATAGGATTCGATAATCAATGAAATCTTGGGCAGTTTATCCTGGGTCGTTTGATCCGTTCACATTGGGACACCTTGATATTGTCCAACGGGCAAGCCGATTGTTTGAGCATTTGGTGATTGGTGTTGGCGTCAATTTGGAAAAACAACCGCTCTTTTCCGCGGAGGAACGTGTTGAATTGATCCGTCTTTCCATACCCCATCTGAATAATATTGATGTGGTTACTTATCAAGGATTGACGGTTAAATTTGTACAGCAATCGGGATCAAAAATTATGATTCGTGGAGTGCGTCCTATTACGGATATTCCTGCCGAATTGACCATGATGATGGCAAACCGTCGTCTGGCTCCTGATATTGAAACGTTGTTTATGATTGCCGATGGCGAACTGGCGCATGTTTCCAGTTCGTTGATTAAAGAGATTGCTCCTATTGCCGACGAAACAACATTCGCAAATTTTTTACCAAAACCAATTGTTAGAAAAGTATTGGAACGAATACAGATTGTCCGTTCAAAATAAGCAACAGGAAATTTGGAAAAAAATGATGCCTCATAATTTTTATCGCAACCTATTTATTTTGAGTTGGCTAAGCAAAAATTGAATACTATTTTTGTTTCATAAATTTCCCGTCTCAATCCAGATTAATTCCTAACACGTTTTAATGACAATATTTATTCAAGATACTTTTACGAAATTCATTTTTATCTAACAATTCATGTATCATTGGAAATCCTAAAACAATATGGGCATTA
>JAIRTV010000043.1 GCA_031254675.1 Planctomycetaceae bacterium
GTCATTTTTGCTAATCGGCTTGATAAAGACAGATCCAAAATAGATTATTTAATTGATATAAATCCCAAAAAACAAGGAAAATTTATTGGCGGCACAGGTCATCCGATCCTATCTCCTCCACCTTATCTTGTTACGATAGTTACTAATCCAAACTACTTAAATGAAATAAAAAATATGATCAACTCAAACACCGAATATATTACACTTTAACAATATCAACCTTTAACCAATTATAGAGAGAATAATTATAAAATGTCCAAAATAAAACAACTCGCAAAGTCACTGATGCTTGCATCAATTGACGAAAAGTATTCTTACAACTTTACATGGCTTGGTCGTCCTATTATCCAGTATCCGCAAGATATAATTGCGTTGCAAGAAATCATCTGGAACGTGAAGCCTGATTTGATTATTGAGACGGGAATTGCTCACGGCGGATCAATAATTTTTTCAGCATCTATGTTGGAACTTTTGGGTGTTAATGGTCATGTTCTTGGAATTGATATTGATATTCGAAAACACAATCGTGTTGAGATTGAAAAACATCCAATGTTCAAGCGAATCACCATGTTTGAAGGTTCTTCAATTGCTCCAGAAATGGTTGACAGAGTTATTGAATTTGCGAAACCGTATAAAACAGTCATGCTTGTTTTGGATTCCAATCATACGCATGATCATGTTTTTGCAGAGTTGCAGTATTACACTCCGCTTGTAACAAAAGAAAGTTATTGTGTTGTTTTTGATACAATAATTGAAGACATGCCATCCGGTTCTTTTCCTGATCGTCTCTGGGACAAAGGCAATAATCCCAAGACGGCTGTTTGGGAATTTTTAAAACAAAATAACAATTTTGAAATCGATAAATCTATTGAAAATAAACTTCTCATTACTGCCGCACCGGATGGATATTTAAAGCGAATAAAATAATCAATGACTTTGATAATAAGAAAACAAGTACAAATGAAATCAGCCCGCCAAATGACAATTTAAATGTACTTGTGCAAACCAATTCCGCTTGCATTTGCCAAGGTCATTCGAACAACTTGCGTGAACGGATTTTGAGGTTTTTTTTTCAATTCTGGCACGATTAAAATCGGCGATAAATCGCAACGACAACATAATAATTATTCTCCTAAATCTCGAAACGTTTAGAAAATAGATAGTTACAAGATATATTGTTAAACAATCAATAACCATGTTTGATCTCCAATCTCCATTTCGTCCGTCGGGCGATCAACCTCAAGCGATTGCCGCTTTGATTCGTGGTATCGAATCAGGGCAAAAAATGCAATCACTTAAAGGTGTTACAGGTTCCGGTAAAACGTTTACGATGGCAAATGTTATTGCTCATTTCAATAAGCCAACGCTTGTAATGTCGCACAACAAAACGCTCGCCGCACAACTTTATTCCGAATTTAAATCGTTCTTTCCCAATAACGCTGTTGCTTATTTCGTTTCTTATTACGATTATTATCAACCCGAAGCGTATATTCCACAACGTGATATTTATATCGAAAAAGATGCTTCGGTCAATGAAGAAATTGATCGTCTTCGGCTTGCTGCCACGAGTTCGCTTGTTACACGTCGCGATACAATTATTGTTGCGAGTGTTTCGTGTATTTATGGTCTTGGTTCGCCGAAAGATTATAAAGAAATGATGGTTGCGTTGCGAGTGGGCGAGGAGATTCCGCGTAACAAAATGCTTGCGCGACTTATTGATATTCAATACGACCGGAACGACACCGCTTTTGAACGTGGTCAATTCCGGGTTCGCGGTGATTCTGTTGAGATTTGGCCTTCGTATGAAGAGTTTGCTGTACGTGTTGAATTTTGGGGTGATGAAATTGAACAAATTTCTATTATCAATCCGTTGACCGCTGAAACAATTCGACGTCAAACGGAATTTTACGTTTATCCCGCGAAACATTTTGTGATGCCGGAAGAACGAATTCAATCCGCTGTTGAACGTATCGAAAAAGAATTATCAGAACGATTAAAAATTTTCAAAGAACAAGGAAAACTGCTCGAAGCGCAACGATTATCCGCAAGAACGAAGTATGATCTCGAACTAATGCAAGAAATCGGATATTGTCCTGGTGTTGAAAATTACAGTGCGCCGTTGTCGGATCGTCCAGCGGGCAGTCCACCGGACACACTCTTCGATTTTTTCCCTAATGATTATCTGCTCTTTGTCGATGAGTCACATGTAACAATTCCACAAATTCGGGCAATGTTTCATGGCGATCAGGCACGGAAAAAAAATCTGGTTGAACATGGGTTCCGTTTACCGAGTGCATTGGATAATCGTCCGTTAAAATTCGATGAGTGGGTGGAACGAATCAATCAAGCCGTTTTTGTTTCCGCAACACCAGGTCCTTATGAACTGGAACAATGTAAGAATTACCTTGTCGATCAAGTGATTCGTCCGACGGGACTTCTTGATCCGATTGTTGAAGTAGCACCGGCATCAAAGCAAATTCCGCATTTAATGGAACAAATTCGAGAACGTACGGCTGTTGGGGAACGTGTTCTTGTAACAGCATTGACTAAACGTTTGGCAGAAGATATTGCCGCGTATTTTGAGAAACAGAAAATTCGCTGCAAATGGTTGCACAGTGAACTGGACGCTTTTGAGCGTGTTGAATTGTTACGAGATTTGCGCAGCGGAAAATTCGATGTGCTTGTTGGTGTGAATTTGTTACGTGAAGGGCTTGACTTGCCGGAAGTTTCACTTGTTGCCATTCTTGATGCAGATAAGGAAGGTTTTTTGCGCAGTGAAACATCGCTGATTCAAACCATTGGACGAAGTGCGCGAAATGTCAATGCGAAAGTGATTTTGTACGCGGATAAAGTTACGGAATCAATGCAAAAAGCAATTGACGAAACAGAACGCCGCCGTAAAAAACAACAAGAGTACAATAAAACGCATGGAATTACGCCTGAAACAATCAGAAAAAATATTTCCAAAGGTATTGAAGAAGCCGCCGAATCCCACGCAACCGCATCGGCTGCCGCTGCGATTGGGCAAGACGAAGAATTATTTGTTACACGCGAACTGATTAGCGAATTGGAAAAGGAAATGCTCGAAGCAGCGGATCGTTTGGAATTTGAACGTGCTGCGATAATTCGTGACAGGATTGACGAAATGAAAAAACATATCGGTGAAAATTCAAAGTTGATCGATTTCAAAAAAAAATCAAGGAACAAAAAACGTCGCAAAGGGCGTGAATTGCCAAAACCGGAACGATAAATAAATTGC
>JAIRTV010000115.1 GCA_031254675.1 Planctomycetaceae bacterium
CTTCTCACCGCGGGCGGCGGGCGGCTCTCGGTAATAATGCGATCCGATATGGAGATGAAACCAACCGATGTGATGCGGTAACATTTCCAAATTGGCATCCGTCGTTTCATGACTGGCGACAAGCGTTTACGTTAGTGGAACTTCTTGTGGTGATTGCGATTATTGGAGTGTTAATTGCGTTACTGTTACCTGCTGTTCAGGCAGCAAGAGAAGCCGCAAGACGTGCACAATGTAGTAACAATTTAAAACAAATTGGAATTGCGATTCACAATTTCCACGATACCCGAAACGGTTTGCCGCCGAACACTGTTTATGATGCTCATCGTTGTACAGCATGGGGATTACTTTATCCTTTCATTGAACAACCAGCGTTATATGAAAAAGTTGTTGGACCATATCAAACAACTTCAGCTTGTTTTACAACAACAAATCTTTGGTGGAATTGGGTTGGTCTTGAAGGGCAAAAAGGATTCGGTTCGGTTTCAACCTATTTTTGTCCCACGCGGCGAAGTGGTACCTACACATACCCCAAGCCAGGTGTTACAGCAACCGCTAATTCTGGTGATACGGGTCCAAATGCAGCGGGACCACAAGGTGATTACGGATTGGTTTTTGCAACACTTGATACATATAATTGGTTTCAACAAAATGTGATTACTTCACCCAGTATGAATATAAATTTACATCGCGGACCATTTCGCATTGCGATTGCTCATAATTTTCAGGCTGGTATGTGGAGTTGGGAACCGCGTGATAATTTTGCATCCATTACAGATGGTTTGAGTAACCAATTTTTTATTGGCGAAAAACATATCCCGTTCAATAAAGTCGGTGTTTGTTCCGAAAGTGATGCTACAAATGATGATATGTTGGGACTGGCTGATTGCAGTTTATTACAAACCGGAGTACACCGTTCGCCATCGGTAGGACGTTCTTTGGTTTATTATGAAGCAGCTTCGGTTGCTGGTACTCCTATTTCGGTTGGCGTTACGGAAATAGCATTGTGCCGTGCTGGTGATTTTGCCGAACCGCGTCCTGGAGCGCGTTACGCTTTTGATAGTCCGCTACGTGCGATTACATTCGGAAGTTATCACCCTGGCGTTTGTCAATTTGTTTTGGGTGATGGAACTGTTAAGGCAGTTGCTGTAACAACACCTACTTCAATTTTACGAAGATTTTCCGTCAGAGATGATGGCGAATCTGCTTCATTACCCTAAACCTCCAATATCAATTACTAACAAACCATGAAACGATATTTATTACTATTATTCATAATGATTGGTTTCACACTGTTTTTTATAACAGGTTGTAATGACAAACAACAATAACCGGTAAAGTAACATTTTCAGATGGAAAACCGCTTCAATATGGAACGATTTATTTTGCATCGGAAACTTATTTGGCGCGCGCTGTTCTTCGAAATGATGGAACTTACGATGTCGGATCACTTGGTAAAAAAGATGGTCTCCCTTCGGGAACATATAAAGTCTATATTGTTGGTGCAATTACAGAAGATGAACCGATTCCTGTTACCGTTTCAGCAGCACCTGCTGTCGGTGATGACAATACGTCAACAACATCAACAATAAACTATATTGACTCAATGAAATCATTAATCGACACCAAGTTTACGAAACCAGAAACAACACCACTGGAAATTACTATTCCCGGTACAAAAACATTTGATTTTTTCGTTGAACCACCCACAAAAAAATAAAATAATCGATCAGTAGAATTTTCAGTTGAAATGCCCAAACGATGAATAATCAAAAGGTGGGCAATGTTTCGCCGAAACATTGTGTCGGCGATAGCCGACTTGACCCTGTGTTCGGACGGAAATCGGAAAACCGACTCAACTGTTGCGACCTTTCGGCGAAAGGTCGCCCACCTTGGCGTAATCAATTTTTAACGAAAATTCCACTGATATATTACAAAATAAACATAATCATTTACGTATATTATTTTTCTCGAACGATGATTGAGATTGATTATTTGATTTAGCATGATTTTTTGTTGTAATATATGAATTGTTTCAAATAATTATAACATTCAATAAATCACTCTTAATCATAGTTCGGACAAAAAATTAGCGTGAATTATTACGAAAATGAAACATCGTGTTTCCAAACATTTTCCATTCCCTTTTTATTTCAATTTTTGATTACCATGAAAAAAATGAGTATTGCTGTTGCGTTCTTTTTGATCGCATTTTTTGCCCTGTTCATTTCGGTTGGTTACTCCGCCGAAAATGAAACATTAACCGCATCGGAATTTGTCAATGTTCCCGATGACGCCAAGCCTTGGGTTTACTATTGGTGGCTCAAAGGAAATGTTACAAAAGAACAAATCACGCACGACCTTGAAGAAATGCAACAAAAAGGAATCGGCGGAATTTTGCTCTTCGATTCGCGTGGTTATTACGACGACTTCGACTCCAAAGATCATGTGCCGGTTCCGCTCAAAATTAAGTACGAATTTATGAGTCCCGAATGGCGCGAAATGGTTAAGCATACCATCCGCGAAGCCGCACGATGTAACATTAAAGTCAGTGTCAATATCGCCAATACCGGCGGACATCTACGCGGCGTCTGGGATATGAAAGAAGATGGTCCCAAAGAATTGATCTGGTCTGTTTATCCCGTAACTCGTTCAGAAAATAGCAATAACAATAAAATCGAACTAAAATTACCATTACCGGACGACAAAAATTATTATCACGATATTGCGGTTTTAGGAGTTCGATTAACGTTGCAAAAGTCAGGTACGTTTCAAAAAATTTCTCCAATCAATGAGACTTCGCCGGTTGTTTCGGAAACTATCGATTTGAGTAACAATGTGAAAAATCATCAACTGGAATGGAATGTTCCCGATGGCAATTGGTATGTTCTTCGTTTTGGTTACGAAGTGGTTGGCGATTTCGGAAGCGTTGATATTCTCAACGCCGAAGCGTGTACCAAATATTTTCATCTTATCGGTTCCGAACTGATTAAAGATGCCGGCGAACATGCAGGAAAAACACTCACCCATTTTTATAACGTTAGTTGGGAAGGAAGTGCGCCAAACTGGACAACAAGTTTCGAAAATATTTTCAAAACACAAAACGGTTACGATATTCGACGTTATTTGCCGGTTTTGGCGGGAATGATTGTTGAAAACGAAGAAATTTCAAAACGATTTTTGCATGATTATTACAAAACGATTTCTTATTGTTTTCTTAAAAATTGCTACGAAAACATTGGAAAACTCTGTCACGAAAACGGAATCATTTGGCATTCCGAAAACGGCGGTCCTTGGAATCGGCAACAACCAATGTTTCGCGAAGCCGATATGCTTTCGTTTTTTGGTAAAAATGATTTTGCTCAAGGCGAATTTTGGGTGAATGAAACGAACTATAATACGCGGTCGAATATGCGTTACGTTGCGATGGCGTCGCATATTTACGGTCAAAAAGAAGTTGCGGTGGAAGCTTTTACGCACATGGTTAGGCATTGGACAATGTATCCCGCACGGCTAAAACCCGCCGCCGACATCAATTTCATCGACGGCGCCAACAAATTTATTTGGCATACTTTTACGGCGTCGCCGCCGGAACTTGGCAAACCAGGTTACGAATATTTTGCCGGAACACATATTAACACCAATGTAACATGGTGGAATAGTGTTACGCCGTTTATGAATTATCTCGGACGTTGCCAATATTTATTACGAAAAGGACTTTTCACGGCGGATGCTTGTGTTTATGTCAGCGATAAAAATCACACCAATTGGGGACGCGGCGAAAAATGGAATACCGATTCCGCATTGGTTTTACCCGTAGGCTACACTTATGATTTACTCGATACGGAAATTCTCGTTCATCGGCTTACATGTCAGGATGGAAAATTGGTTTTGCCAAACGGAATGAGTTACCGTTTTTTGGTGCTGGATCCGCTTGAAGAAACACTTCCTGTCGAAGCGCTGAAAAAAATCGTTCAATTAACATCAGAAGGTGCAACAATTATTCTTGGGAAAAAACGAACCACACGAACCGCCGGTCTGAAAAATTATCCGTCTTGCGATCAAGAAATTACTGATCTGGCGAATCAACTTTGGGGAACAAATAATAATGAAAAATCATTCAAACATTCCCTTGGACAAGGAACTGTTTTTTACGGAATTTCATTACAACAATTTCTTCAAGAACAACAAATCCTTCCTGATTTTTCCGGTTCTTTTGAATATCATCACCGGAAATTGAAAGATAAGGACATCTATTTTGTTTTCGGTAACGGAAATATAGATTGCCTTTTCCGTGTTGCGAACCGGCAGCCGAAATTATGGGATTCTGTTACGGGAAAGATTACAGCTCCGCTTGCGTATTCCTTTACGCAAGACGGACGAACTAAAGTTACGATTAATCTTTCTACGTTTGGTTCTGTGTTTGTCGTGTTCGATGGAACGCCTGATGAAAATCGTATCACGGAGATTGTCGGTACTCAAAATGGTTTGGAGGTCAACGAACAATCAACATGGACACAATGGAAAAGTGGTTCCTATCGTTTGACAACAGCTTCGGGAAAGCAAACGGAATGGGTTGCCGATCTTCCTCCTGAAATTAAATTACAAAAATCATGGGAAGTCTATTTTGATCCGGCGTGGGGAAAACAGGAAAAAGTCATTTTTGATCAATTAACGCTCTGGAACGAACATCCCGATCCGGCAATTCGATATTATTCCGGTACGGCAATTTATCGGAACACTTTTTCGCTTAACGAAACACAAATCGGCATTCCGACACGTCTTTCTCTTGGAGCTGCTCATCATCTTGCCAACGTGAAATTGAACGGCAAGGAGTTGGGAATTATCTGGACGGCTCCGCGTTTTCTTGATATTTCTTCTGTGTGTCGGTTGGGTGAAAACGAGTTGGAGATCGAAGTTACGAATTGTTGGGCAAACCGTTTAATCGGCGACGCCGGACTTCCGCCAGAAAAACGCTTAACCCAAACAAACCTTTATCTTATTCCTGAACGAAAAACCGATGAACGAACTTACAAAACGTATCAAGGTTTTTCCGCAAAGGATTCGCTTCTTCAGTCGGGATTACTTGGTCCCGTACTGATTGAGTTTGGCAAAACGCAAAAATTGTCTCAATAATTTAATCATTACAATAACGACTGCCGGAAGTGCATTGAGTTGTCATTGACGATTTATTGATCGGCGAAACCAAAATAATCGGGACTTCCGGCAGCAACGAAACCTTGACTTATTCCTGAAACATTCGGACTTACCCAAAAAGCATAAAGATGACCTTTGCTCAGAAAAAACCGAAACCGAACCGGTTTTCCAATGAGTGATGTGAGATCGGCTGAACCATTCCATTTGAGAGGTTGTTTGACGAAATTACCTTTAATCGTAACACAGCGATCTTTTCCGAATGCCGGAATTGTTTGACTGTTTTCGTCCAGAATTTCAACGGTAAGTTCTCCGCCTTGCGTGTCAACATTAACGAACGGAAATTTTCCATCGAAAATAACAGAACGTGTTGTTAACACGCCGGGTTGTTCTGTTGTGGACATGGATGCGAAACCGTCCCGCCGAAGAACCGCAACTCCAACCGCTCCGCCGGAATAAATATCGTAACCACGTTTAGGGCTTTCACCAGACCAAGCTCC
>JAIRTV010000162.1 GCA_031254675.1 Planctomycetaceae bacterium
CAAAATCCGATTACGAAACCGCCAATAAAATTATTGAATCAAGTGGCGTGAGAATACAATTCGGAGGGGGGCGGGCTTATTATCATTGGGGCGACAATTATATTCAAATACCGCGTATAAAACACTTTGAAAGTGAAGAAGCGCACATCGCAACAATGTTTCACTAACTCGCACACTGGGCGGATTACAATATTATCGGCACAAAATTTACAACGAATAAAGAATCCGTTGAAAATGCCTACGCCGAATTAGTCGCCGAACTCGCCGCATGTTTTCTTTGTAGAGCCTGTAACATTCCTAATGATTTGGAAAATCACGAAAGTTATATCGCCTCATGGATTAAATGTACGAAAAATGACGTCAGCTATATCTGGCGCGCAAGTCGGGATGCGTCAAAAATCACCGACTACTTTTTGAAACTCGCTGGAATCGTTACCGAAGAAGAATTTGAAACTAATGACGTTACGGAATAAAAATTCCAACGTCAAAATGAAAGAATGCCGCCCGGAGAATTATTCACAAAATGATTCACCGGACGGCTTTTTTTTATTGGCGACAATCCATAAAAAAAATTGACGGCAAGACGAGGAGGGATTCAAATTACCTAATCACAATAATCGGTACAATTAGTATTAAATTTTGGAAATTTCCCGGCAAATCAATCGAATGATAATTGACACGCTCCCTTTTATTCATTAAATTCATAATTATTCTGTCGAACAGACACGGTAAAATACGTTTGAGAAAACTTAATATCAACCTAATATCAATGGTAGCAACACTTTACGCGTGTTGCCGAAAACTCAAACGGTTGGCTCAAAACCCGAACAAGAACGCCGAAACGCAACACGCGCCAACGTAGGCGGCTAAAACGGGAACGGTTGGCTAGGCGGTTCGGCAAAAAAACGCCCAAGTTTTCAGGAGGGGTTTTCGACACGATAAACCAAGAGCCAAGAGGTTTTATTCACGGCCCCGTTCACTGGAACCGGTTCACTTTCTGACACTTCCCTATCAAAACTGACCGGTTTCCAAACAGGTTTTAAACATAGTGTCTTACAAGCAAATAAACACAAACTCCCTACGTTCTTTACCTAAGTCTAGGAATAGAAAACACTTACGAAGCAAGCGGTTTTACAAATCGACCCAAAATTCCCAATGACCCGTGAAAAAAAACGCCACTGAGCCAAGGGATCGCCTACCTTATACCTTGTTTTGGATTCTTAAAGACAAAGAAGCGATAAATTCGGGACATTACTTGTTTCTGAGTAGGCTTAGCAATCCTGATTGGATGTCGATTACCAGACTCAACATGAGTGGCACGACAAAAAGTGAAAAGATCGTCGAACACAACAAACCCCCAATCACCACCGAACCAATACCACAATACAATTCGCTACCGGCACCCGATTTCACCACCAATGGCGCCATTCCAATAATTGCCGCCGATGTTGTCATAAAAATTGGTCTTATCCGCGTCCGAACCGCCTCACGAATTGCCTCGCGATAATTCATTTTTTCAATAATATCCGTCTCCGATTCGCCTCGACCACGCATAAAATTCAACGTCTGATGAACTAACAAAATAGCGTTGTTCACCACCACGCCAATTAACAACACAAAACCAAGCATTGTTAATGTGTCCATTTGTTGGGTGGGGTCGTAATGATTGGTGATCGCCAAACCAATAAAACCTCCAACCATCGCAAAAGGAACACTAAACATAATCACAAACGGATAAAGAAAACTCTCAAATAAACCCGCCATCAAAAGATAAGTAATCAATAACGAAAGAAAAAATCGCGACGCCACCAAATTCAGAATCGATTCCATATTAAATCCCGTCCAACGACCCAACATCGCACGACGTGTTTGAGACAATTTATCCGCGTTTCCCGATAATTTGACAAACGTGTCCGGCGTCATACCACCCTCACGGTGTGCCTCTTCGACAATCCGCAAAATCTGCCCCTGCGCCGTCTCCAACGCCACATCCGCCGGAGGACTCACCGTCAAACGTATCGCCCGCTCCTGCTCCACCCGACGAATCTGTTGCGAAGCATCCGCCTTGACAAAACGAACCAATTGACCAATCGGAAGTAATTGATGTTTGCCATTGACATCGTGAATCGAAACCGGAAGCGTCTCAAATTCGTCCGGCGTTATCGGAATATCAGGATCACGAATCAACGTCAAATCAATATTGTCCCCCTCATAATCAAAATCACCAACATAAATCCCATCAATCATCGCCCGCGAGGTGTGCGCCAACGACAAAACACTTAACCCCAACTCCTTCGCCCGAACCTGATCCACAATAATCTCCCACTCAGGTCCATTCAAATCATAATTCGCCGGCTCACTCCGAACTCCCGAACGTGAAAAAACCCCAATTAAACGTTGCTCCAAATATCGCGTCGAATCCCGAAGACGTTGCATGTCAGAACCAATCACTTCAATCTGCACCGAATTAGAACCACCACCACGCCTACCAAAAATCCCCTGCTGTTGGGCATTGCCGGAACAACCCGGTATCGAATTCATCATCGTGTTCAGAAGAACTTCAAGCGGCTTGACCAAATCATCGTCCTTGCTGGTCACATTCATAAAAACACCCTGATTTCGAACAACAATATAAAAACTCTTAATCGGCGGTATTTTAGGAATCTCTCGATTGGTTCGCGTATCAACGATCTTCCGAATCGCCGACGCCTCCTCAACCGTTTGAGCTTCCCAATACGGTCTCAAAAATTCTTCCGCTCGACGACCAACCAATACATTTTGTTGAATCGAATAGGCTGGAGGAAGAAGCATATTACCGTTCAAAACATTTTTGTTGCCGGTTGGAAGATAACTGGCTGGAGGCATCAAACGAAAACTAAGAAATGTCGCAGCACCGGAAATAAACACAATAATCATCACCCGAACCCAAATCCCCGATAAACTACGGAATGTCAACAAATACACCACATGAGCAAAACCATCAGAAAGTTTTTGACAAACAGGCGCCAACCCAAACAAAGAATGGATGAGACGGTAACAATAGCCGTGTTGCTTTGGTTTTTCGCGAAGCCAATGAACAGCGCAAACCGGAATCACCGTAATCGCAACCAATAACGAAATTAAAACCGATGCAGAAACCGCAATCGCAATATCATAAAAGAGTTGACCGGATTCTTCCTGAACCGTCAAAACCGGACAGAACACCGCAACAGTTGTCAATGTCTGTGCCAACACGGCACCCCAAACTTCTTTTGTTCCTTCGTAAGCGGCAACAAGAACGGTTTTACCCATGTGCAGGTGTCGATCAATATTTTCCAAAACCACAATAGCACAATCAACAACCATTCCGATAGCGAAAGCGAGTCCAGCCAACGAAATCACATTGATATTCCGACCGGCGGCGTAAAGAATGACAAATGTTCCGATAATCGAAATGGGAATCGCAATGGAAATAATAAGAGTTGGTCGAAAACTTCGCAGAAAAAGCAATAACACAGCAATTGCCAAAAGACCGCCTTCATACATATTTTGTCGGACGAGGCTAACGGCGTTATTGATATAGAGGGAATCGTCGTACAGCAATTCAAATTTGATTTTGTAGCGATCATTTTTGTAAAGGGAGAGTAAACCGTTTGGTTTTGAGATTTCTTTCCCGACGCGGTTGACTTCTTTCATAATGCTGAGAACATTTGCGCCGGTATCGCGTCGAAAATACATGGACATGGAGGTTCGTCCCATACTTTGGTTGAAGTAGGTATTCTTTTTCAGGGCAAGACAAGGAGTTGCGACATCTTTGAGATAGACGGGGGCGCCGTCAATATATTTCACAATAACATTACGAATTGGTTCTAAGGAGTCGTATCGACCGAGAACTCGAAACCGAATATCTTGGCGTCCATTGGACAAATCGCCGGCGGATTCATTGAGGTTATCGTTTAGGATTGCGGAGCGGAGTTCGTCAACGGAGATACCGGCTTGCGCCAACACAACAGGATCAAACCGAACTTGTACTTCGTGTTCCCGTCCGCCGTAAACATCTACTTGAGCGAGTCCTTTAATCCGTTCAAAAGCGGGTTTCACATAACGATCAGCGTAATCATAAAACTCTGCCATTTCGAAGGTGGGATCATTCTGGGAGGTGAACAATCCAAATGCGATAGCTTCATCGGTGTTGGCGCTGGCGGCGCGAATAACGGGGCGTTCAACATCATCGGGATAGCGTGGAACTTCGTTTAATCGGTTGGAGGTTTCTTGGACGGCGCGGCTCATATCGTAACCGACGGTGAATTCGAGTTCGATTCGTCCTTCGCCTAATTGGGCGGTGGAGGTCATTTGGTAAAGTCCCTGCAATGTTTTGAGTTTTTTCTCTTGTTCCATGAGGATGGATTTTTCAACTTCTTCGGGACTTCGACCTTGCCATGTGGTTCTGATTGTTACGACGGGGCGTTCGACATCCGGTGTCATCTGAACCGGAACAGCAACCAACGCCAAAACTCCAAAAAGAAAGGTCAACAATACGCCAACCGCAACTTTAACAGGATTATTAATTGAAAATTTAATAATGTCCATAATTTTAACTCAAACCGTGCCTAATAGTAAATGAACGTTTTACAAAGAATTCGTATTGTATCCGAAACAGAATACG
>JAIRTV010000271.1 GCA_031254675.1 Planctomycetaceae bacterium
TTTAATACGTAATTGGACACTTCGTGTAGTTTCACCAATTTTCAGAAAACCCTGAAGTCTGGGAACATCATCTATTTTATATGCGTAAAGTTTCATTGGAATTTTTTGATATATTTATTCGGTTATTCGTCAATGCGAAATTTAATTTCGTAGTTCTTAATAAAATTCAACTCTTTGTCCGTCAATCCATACAACGGACAAATTAAATCATCAATTGCGTCGATCATTTTTTTGGAATAACGGATTTTATATTCTTTGTAAGAATTGACGTTGACGTATTCGGTTGTTTGATGCTCGACAATATTTTTCTCAATATCACGTAAATATCGCGTATAATTTTTTTCAATTTGCTTGATAATCTCCGGCTTCAATACTTCAATTGGTATCGGGAATGATTCCATCTCATACGATTTCAGATCAAGATTGTTAGAATAAACTTGTTGATACCACCAAAATAAATTACTCGATAAAATTGCGCCGATTGTATTAGAGATTTTATTATCGAAATATAATGGTTTTTCTTGTGTTGAGCCTGTTGGGTAATTTGTTATTACGTTGTAATATCGTCCGCCAGATGTACGATAATAAATCGGTTTGCCGTTGTCTTTTTGTAATAAACCAATGTTCGTTTTACATGAAAATAATTTTTTCAAAATTTGTTTTTCAATCGATAAAGAAATTTTTGGTATGCGACCATAAAGACAATGTTGTAAACTATTGGTGAATTGTAAACCTGATATTAATTTTTTCAAATCTGTATTTGACTGCAAACGATTCATTTTTGTTGTCAAAATACACTTGCAGGGTGTCGTTGTTTTTGTTAGCGTAATAATAGTATTGGCAATACACGAATCATGAAATATTTGTAATGGTCTTTTAGCATAATTTGACATTTTAATTGTTTCGCAATTTTCAAATAATAATTGATGCAATGCCGTCATTGAGTCGCCGGATGTTACCGTAAGCGGAACAATAAAATTAAGACCGCCGCCATTTTTGAGAATATTAAAACCATTTTCAATAAATAACGAAAATGTATCAAGTGAACCTTTTTGTTTGTTAGAAATTGTTTTTGCCGAGACGTAATGTTCTTTGAAATATTTTTTTTGCTCAACTGGATAAGTTGCACCATAAGGCGGATTGCCAATCACGATATCAAATTTCTCAACACCAAACATCCAACGCGAATCAAAATAAGGCGATGCCTGCGTGTCCGAATGATTCCAATCACACAACATTTTAATATCTTCGCTTTCGCTTAGTTGAGCAAGTTCTTGTTCTGCGTTTTGGATTTGTTCTTTAAGTTGTTCGCGTGATGATGCGTCGGAGTCAGTAAAATAATCTTGTTTGAGGCGAAGGATACGATTGAACAAGTCTTTATGAGCGTTGAAAAATAAACCATTGCAATCTATCCCCATCAACGTATTTGCCGTAACAAATTTATAATCAAGATTCGGTAATGAATCTATGCCAAAATTTTCTGCTCTTGGGTTAGGTTGAATTTCTTGTAACAACGAGAGAAATAATCGTAGCATTGCAATTTGTACTGCCATTGGTTGAATATCGATACCGTAAATTACGTTGCGCAAAATCTTCAACTTTTTTTGATAACGTTTCGATTGCGGCAACGTTTTATTTGGATCAAGACGTTGCATAATTGCGTTCATAATGCCGCTGGGGAATGCGCCGCTACCACACGCAGGATCAAGAATTTGACAACGAAAAATTGCATTCTCAATATTTGTAATATTATTGTCTTCGTTTGATTTTGCCAAATAAGCGTCAAGACTTTCGTTGACCATGTAGTCAACAATTTCGCGTGGCGTGTAATAACTTCCAGTAACTTTGCGTCGTGATTCTTTGTTGTCGGCATCAATACACGCGAGTAAACTTTCAAACATTTTGCCAATAAATTCCGGATCAATAAATTCCGAATGATCAGTTTCATCCAACGTGTATTTGTATTGCGAAAGAATACAAATAATTCCAGCAACAGAATATTTACCGCCAAGTTCTTTGAGGTTTCTTGTTCGTGGCGCGGAGAAAAAATAATCATCGTTGAGAGGGAAATCGTCGTTTGAATGTTTTGTGAAAAGTCCGCCGTTTAAAAATGGAATATTTTTGTGAAGTTGTTCTTTAACTTTACCGTAATATTTGATCAAGTTGCGATTTTCAAGTTCACCTCGTTCGTTTTTTGGTGTATTGAGAGAGTAGAAAAATAAGTTGCAAATAATAACTTTATGATAACGGTATTCATTTTCTTTTAGGTTTTCTTTAATATAATTTTCATCAAATAAACAAGCCGGAACAAGTCCTTTTTCTCGCAGAAAAAAACATAAAAGTAAACGTATAATTATTCGTAACGTATAATCAGGATTGTTAGATTCTTCTGTTGCCCAGAAATACCAGTTGCGAAGTTCTTCGTAAAATTTTTGTGAAAGTTTTTCGCGTTTGTCTTCGTTGTAGAGTTGTTCTTTAACGGCGGCGAATGCTTTTTCGACATCGGCAACTGTACATTTAATCCATTCGGTATCTTGACCGGTTGAGTCGAATTGTTGGATTTGAAAACCTTGATTGACCAAGTAGCGGTGAATCATTTTGTCAATATGTGAACGTTGCGTAATAACAGCGTCGCGCCAAACAATTTCTTTTGGAACGTTAAGCTCGTGGCATTCTTGATCAAC
>JAIRTV010000301.1 GCA_031254675.1 Planctomycetaceae bacterium
ACCATCAATTATTCCGCTTGCGTTGACCGATTCGCAAAATTCGCCATTGACAATCGATGCTGTTTCAGGAAATTCTATCCAGTGGAATATCGCCCTAGAAGAATATCGGAAAAAATAAACGCAACAAAATCATGATTTTTTTGATTTTGTAATAAAAAATTTCCGTGTATTTTGTGATTTTTGTGTTCAAATAAAATCACCGCCAAAATAAGTATTCAAGTGAAAGACCTTGCGTTAGAAACAAGTTAAAGAAAAGGTCGAATGACGAAATCAACCATAACAAGAAATCGCTACAAAATTTTTCCTAACTGTTCACAGATTTGTGTGCGAATTTAGGTAAACAAAGTAGGTGATGTTTGCTTTCGTCCACTTTTTCTTGTTTGGCGAAAAATTCTACTTGATATTTTACGTTCTTTTTTTGATAACAGCGTCAATAAGAGCAACGAAGAGCGGATGAGGTTTTATTGGTTGTGATTTAAATTCCGGGTAAAACTGAACTGCCGCAAACCAAGAATGTTCCGGCAACTCAACCGCCTGAACCCAATATCCATCAGCACTTTGTGCCGAAATCTTCATCGCACAATGTTCCCATTGATCACGGTAACGATTATTAAACTCGTAACAATGCCGGAAACGTTCCGATATCAACAGACGATTGCCATAAGCCTCGGCAATACGCGACGGTAATTGAAAAACAATCGTGTCCGCTCCGGTTTTCGGGAAATCTTCACGCGCCGCCAACGAATGATGTTTGTCAAAACGGTGTTCGTCGCGAAGACAAATCACTGGGTAAGGCGTATTTTTATCGTATTCCGTCGAATTGGCTTCGCTCAAATTCAAAACATTGCGAGCAAACTCAATCACCGCACATTGCATTCCAAGACCAATTCCAAGAAACGGAATATCGTTTTCCCTCGCAATTCGTACCGCTTCAATTTTGCCTTCGATTTCCAATTCGCCAAAACTACCAGTAACAATAATAGCATCCGCTTTTCGCAACTCTTGTTGCGTTTCGTTTTGCAAAACACGACGACTCGGAATTCGTAACACACGAATTTGCGCACAATAAGAAATGCCGGCATGATTAAGCGCTTCACAAGTTGATTTGTACGCATCCTGCATTTCCGCATATTCACCAACCACCGCCACCGTAATCTCATAAACCGGATTCCGAATCCGCTCCAATAATTCGTACCAATCCCCCAATTCCAACAATCCGGCATTGCGAATCCGAAGTTTGTCCACAATCAACTGATCCAGTTTGTGATCGTTCAAACGAATCGGAACTTCATAAATTGACAATTCCTTGTCTTTTTCTTCTATAACCGCTTCCGTATCAATATTACAAAAAAGACCGATTTTAGCCCGTTCGTCACGCGATAACGGCACTTCGGTGCGGCAGATCAGAATATCCGGTTGAATACCAATTTGGCGAAGTTGCCCAACACTATGTTGCGTCGGTTTGGTTTTGAGTTCTTTTGCCGCCTTCAGAAACGGAATTAACGTTAAATGAATATACAAACAGTTTTCCTTACCAATATCAAGCGGAAATTGCCGAATAGCTTCCATGTGAGGCAAACTCTCAATATCGCCAACTGTTCCGCCAATCTCAATAATCACCACGTCAATACCATGACCACCAAGACGCGCAATACATTGTTTAATCTCATTTGTTACATGCGGAATCACTTGAACTGTTGTCCCGTGATATTCGCCGCGACGCTCTTTTTCAAAAACACGTTGATAAATCTGACCAGTCGTCCAACTACTGTTCCAAGTTAAAGGCGTGTTGGTGAAACGTTCGTAATGACCAAGATCAAGATCCGTCGTGCTACCGTCATCCAAAACGTAAACCTCTCCATGTTGTGCCGGCGAAAACAATCCCGGATCAACATTCAGATACGGGTCGAGCTTTTGTAACCGAACCGTTAAACCACGATGTTCCAAAAGCATTCCAATCGATGCACAGGTTAAACCCTTGCCAAGAGAACTAACCACGCCGCCAGTAACAAAAATATATTTCGTCATGTTTTGTTTCGGTAATGTGTGTTGTGTGTAATTATTGGTCAAGTGCAAGCGGAATTGACGCACTCAAGTGTGTTTAAAATGTCATTGGGTGCGTCAATTTCGCTTGCACTCAACCTTTTATACGATTACCGTTGTAATCATAACTGTGAATAATATGAACAAGCGGATTTGTTTTTTCGTTTGTACTAAAATAAATTTAATTTACTTCTCATGGTTATCAAAATTAATCTACGCTCATTGTACACACAAAACATAATTTCTGAACAATTTTATCGTTTATCGAACAAACAAACATTGGTAATATCAAAATATAACGCCTACCAGGTCAAGCACAGCATTTATTATACAAATACACCCAATTATGGCAATGCATATTAATACAACATATTTCAACAAATTTAATATGTTGAAATGTATTGAGTTTTTCTCGAAATGAGAACTTATATTTTTTGTTAAAGATTGACGTGCCTTCTTTTTCGCGTGAATAATATCAAGCCAAAAACAGAAAGACAATAACAATAAAATTACACCAAAAGAAAAACAGAAAAACCAAGCGAATGTACAATATGCTAAAGAATATGCTTCTTCACTCATCAGTTTTTCAGAAAAAACGATGAGCAGAAATATGCATATTGAAAGCACAACAAACCACCATGTCGTCTCGTAGATAATTGCCGTGAGGCGACTTTTTGTTTTTCTAATCCTTTTTGTCACTGCCTTTATCCAGTATATGTGTTTCCAAATTCTTCGATAACGTTAAAAATCTCAGTGGAGGACATAAACTCAGTTTCCGATTTCGGCATAACCGAAACAAGTTTATTTACAACCCACTGAACATTTGCAGGTATGTTCATGATATTATTGGTCGAGTGCAAGCGGAATTGGCGCGCGTAAGAGTGTTTAAAATGTCATTGTGCGCGTCAATTTCGCTTGCACTCGACCAATTATTCAATGGAATTTTCAATTTAAACGTCAATACCGCAATAATAGGGTTCATCGCGAGTAACATAAATCGTTAATAACAAATCTCCAATCACACATTCTACGTAATCATTCATTATTCACTTCTAATTTTTTTCGTTCTTGTTTCTTTTGTGAATTGATTGCTTTGTCTTCAAGACGTTTTCGAATAGAATTTTTGGTTGGTCGTGTTGGAATACGGCGTTTTGGTTCTTTTGCCGCTTGTTGAAGCATCTCACAAAGTTTTTCAAGACAATCCTTTTTGTTTTTCAAAGCATCACGAGTTCGTTGGCTCGTAATAATAATTTCACTGTTGCTTGTCCAGCAACGCGGAAAAAGTTTTCGAAACCGCAACACAACCGATTCCGGCAAATTTGTTTCAGGATTCCACCGCAAAACGGCTTTACTGGACACTTTGTTGACATTTTGCCCGCCCGGTCCGGAACTTCGAACATAAAAAAATCGTAACTCGCCCTCAGGAATCCGAATATCGTTATTGACGATAAGATATTGCTCTGACATGACAACATAAACCAAAATATGATACAAAATAACCGCAATATTTTATTACGAAATTGATCATGAACATGTAAATCGTCGCCGAATAGTTGTTTTCACTTCGTCGATCCAAAGACGACGTTCCTCCGGCGTGCTCAAAATAATTGGTTCAAAATTGCGGCGTTCCAATGATTGGCAACCTAACAATCCAAAGACAATGACTTTCCAAAAAGTTTCAATCGGGTCGCCATACACATTAACTTCAATATCGCGTGGTGTATTGGAAGTTGAAAACACTTGAATGATTTTATCGTTAATATAGGAGATTGGACCGTTTGGCGTGAAATTGTACACGGAATTTTGCCGGAAAACACGGTCAATCCATCCGCGTAAAATTGCTGGAGTTCCGCCCCACCAATTTGGGTGGACAAAAACAATTCCTTTCGATTCACGAAGTTCAGTGAGATATTGTCGCAAAAACTCCGGCAATTCCGATTCGTCCAATTTTTCCTCGTCAACCGGCAACACCGGATCAAATTGCTCCAAATATAAATCGTGAAACAGAACGTCATGACCCAACTCCCGCAAGGTTTGTGCGGCTGTTTCCGCCAGAACATGATTAAAACTCTCCGGTTTGGGATGAGCAAGAATAAGCAAAACTTTCATGATTGTTTGATGATAGAAAAACGTAATTTTTTTTCACAAGCATTTATACAACTTTTCGGAAAAAGGTTGTGCCTGCTTTGGGAACATCGCCAAGGCGACTTTGTTGAATATTAACGCCGAAACTTAACGCTAGAATATTAACGCAAAGATTTGTTTATTTCAAGACCTGTTTAGAAAAGGCTCAAATTAATGTGAATCATCATGTCGTTGACAACCAACTTGGCTCTATGTTCAAACGGAAATAGGAGAATTAGCGCAATCGTTGTAACCGTGTGTGAAAGCTCTTCGATGAAAGGTCGCCCACTTCTTTCAGTTTCGTCGTAAATCTTTGTATTACAAAAATTTACAAAAACATA
>JAIRTV010000316.1 GCA_031254675.1 Planctomycetaceae bacterium
GCTTCCTCCGTAATCGGGTCAATACCATCCGACGGTAAAACGATAAACAATGTTCCAGCTTCACCGCCGCTGTTGTGGGTATTGCCGTAACCGCCTGGTGAATCTGTTGTCGGATCAAATGATGCATTGGAACCGAAATCGTCGTAATCTGCATCCAACGCCACACCTAAAACGGTACTATCCGAAACAGTCAGTTCAAAATGTCCTTCGAGTTTCAACGCATCCTGAACCTGTTGAATTGTCGCGCCGTCTTTGAAATAGATTCTCAATGTTTTTGAAACATCGCCGTTATCGTTCGTGATTTCGTCATATCTTGCTCGAACTGCTTTTCCGGCGGGAATTTCTCCGGTGGTGTCTTCGATAAAAGTTACGGCAACATTATTGTACGCAGAACTGGCTTCTTTCGATTGAATTGTAAAATACGTCCCCGTGTCTTCCAAATTGGCAATATTGGTTAATCCGTTAATATCGCCGAACAACGCTTTTGCAATAGTTGGTTCATCGTTGTAGTACGCATATTGATGTCCTGCCACGCCGTAAGGGTTATTAGGATCGGTGCCGTTGATGGGATCACCGAATTTGGCTTGAGTAAAACGTCCGTCCACAAAATGAATATTGGCATCATTGTACTGGGCTCCCGGGATATTGGCTTCAAATTTCAAGGCGTTGTTGTCGTGTACGGATTGACCGTTAACAAAAATCGTATTGTCAACATCGTCGGCAATAGCGTGTTTGTATTCCTCTGTTTGGAGATAGACCAAAAGTTTGGCGGGAGAATTTTTATCAATGGGTTCTTCATATTTAACGGTGATTCCTTCGGATGTTCCTTTCAGATATTTAATTTCAACATTTCCGCCATTAAGACCGGCAAGTCCGGCTGTGAGGATAATATCATTGTTTAGACCGAGGCTGCTTGTGACAATCGTCCCAGGAATAGCATCGGAGCCGACTTCGGCGATAACGCCGGTGGAGTCGGACGAAGCATTGACCACGCGGGCAATTTCCGCAACACTTGCTCCCCGCTGAAACGATTGCGTAAAATAACCGTAATTTCCACCCCATTGCAACACAATATCTTCCGCTAAAGCGGGATTATTGTAATACAATGCGGCTTTTTCGGCTGCCTGGCGCACCGCAACATTAACATCAATAGGCGATTTATCGGAACCGAATGTCACTTGATGAACCGAAAGATTTTTGAGATCGTTTCTATTTGCGCCGGTCACATCGAAATCGAGAGAACCGTCTAGCAATTTCAATCCCATGAAAGTGGTTTGCGAAGAGATTCGGTCAATAGCGTCGAGTGAAGCGTCAACTTGTAATTGATTGGCGGCGATCATTTCTGCGCTCATTGCGCCGGTGTTGGCGGCTTCGGTGACGAGTCCACGAATATCGTTGAGTAAATTGGTCACCTCGTTGAGTGCACTATCGGCGGTGGCAATCATCATATTGGCACGTTCGGTATTTTTGATTGCCGTTTTGATACCGGTCATATCTGATCGGAGCATTTCACTGGCAATCAGACCGGCGGGATCGTCTTTACCGCTATTAATTTTGAAACCGGTACTTAACCGTTCCAACGATGTTTCAAGGGCACCCATGTTTCGTCCCAGATTGGTTCGGGCAACCATTGCCGGGACATTTGTATAAATTCTCGTCACGCGATCATCTCCTTAAATCAAGAGAAGTGTCGTTGCACTGTGCAGAAACTCCAAGAAGTTTCTGCATGATGCTATCCTAAATATTTTGTTTGTTTTCTACTGATTGTTCTTTTTATTTCCGAAAAAATGATCAGACCGGATGTCAGGAAAAATCCGGTGTTCCAGTCTTTAATAATCGAATTGATTGATTCGTAAGTTTTAATAATGTTGGATTTTTTGCCGATACAAATCACAACACTTGGTCTTTTTGTAGGTGTTGTTCGGATTAGTTAAAATAGACAAAGATGATCAACCTGATTATTCCAAACATGTCGGATGCCAAACCGATACATCGCGGCAAACCGATGCCGAAGACGTTCTGAAATTTTTTCTGAAAAAATGAAAACCATCCCCTTGCATTAGTTAGCGGACAGAGTACAATTTTTCGGAAGTTGAGGGGACGTAGCTCAATTGGTTAGAGTACCGGACTGTCGATCCGGTGGTTGCGGGTTCGATTCCCGTCGTCCTCGGTGTGAAGGGAAAATTCGATTGTAGTTGGTCGATTTTCCAACGCGACTTCACAAATTGCCCCCTTCTCCATTTCTAATATGGGAAGGGGGATTTTTCCCTATTTTCACATAAGACTTCAGAATTTTAGGTACCTTCACCCAGAAATAAAAAAAAAGCCCCCCGTTGCCGCAACAACAGAAGGCTCCAATTCCCTAAACCCTTTTATAGAAAATACTTCATACCCATCATAATGACCATTACACACGTCAATAAAAATGAACACGGTGTCATCACACATGTTATGACTTCCGACGAAAAAATCTATACCAAATGGAACATAATAACGAACATCAAATTACATGTTTGTGTTCTTGTTCCAAGCGGTGCCAAAGTTCATGTTGTCGATGGAAAGTACATTCGGTCAGATGCCAATGATACTCTCGAAGACAATTTAGGGAAATTACCGTCATTTGAATTACCAGCGAATTACCACTGTTAGGCGGTTTTTGGTTTCGGTTCCGTAAAGGTTAAACTCACCGATTGATTGATATTGCCCTCTGGTGTCAAATTGTTAAGGGCAATGTAACTCAACGTTTTTCCGGTTTTCTCTTCAACAGCCTTGACCAAATCCGCCATTTCCAGAACGTGTTCAAAAAGAATCTCGCGTTTTTCAAATTCCATAAAATTCTCCTATTAAGGGTGAAATACATGTTGTTCAGGACACTTTCCCAAACCATTTTGCTATTCTAACAAAAATTCTTTCCGTTTGGAATATTCCCCGCGTTTCATCACAACGCACTCTCCACTATCCACTTTCAACTCTCCACTTCTCAAAGTGTATTCATTTTTTTGACAAAAAAGAAAATCCGTGCTAAAATGCCCGCACCAAGTAACAAG
>JAIRTV010000325.1 GCA_031254675.1 Planctomycetaceae bacterium
AGGTTTGACAAATTCGATATTCTCCGGCAACTCCACGCCAGCATACGGATCAACTTCAGGATTTAAATCAATATCCGCATATAACGATCTCAATTCCGTCATACGTTCGGCGGTTTTCGATACATTTTTCCGGTTGAGTAACTGGGCGATTTCAGCCCACGTCCCAAAATACGGAACATTCAAATCAACCCAAGTATAAAGTCGCCGCATTGAATCTGCGTCAACCTCTACACCATAATGTCCCTTTTCGAGTAATTGAAATAATTCACTTGACGAAGCATGAAACTCGAGCGGTTTGAGAATATAGTAATCACCTTCGGGACCAGGTCGCCGAACAAATGGATGCAAGGCATGATAAGATTTGGAAAAACCGCGATGTCCGGCTGTTTTGTCCGCGAAATTTGGACGATTCTTTTGTTCCTCAGAACCGTTATGACAACCAACACAATAACGATCTAGTACAGGTTGAACTTCGTGTTTAAACGAGAACGGGCGTTCTTTGCCCAAAAATGGTTTAATTGGAGTTGGTGATTTTCCCATTGCGAGCGTGCTTTTTGTGGGCGCGCCGGTATTTTGCGATTCGTGGCAACCCGAACAAGCCTGAGTTTCACCTGGCATTCCAACAAACCACGTACGCATTAATTGCAACGCTCTACCTTTTTCGTCAAGGGGTTGAATTGCGAGCGGCGTGTTTGCTGGAATTGTGAATGATGCGCTGCCGTCTTCGTAAACTGGAACTTCGCCGATTATTCGTCTTGCATCCCAACAACTTTCCATTCCAAAATAAGCATGCGAGCCAATTCCGCGATAACCATAATTAAACGCAAACACGCGGAATTTTTTAACTGTACCTTTTGGGACATCTTTTAGACCTTCGCCAAAATATGTGTCGGTTATAAAGACATTTGATTCTTTTGCTTCGCGGTTAACACGATTAAGTTGGACTGGTGGTTGTGTTCGTTTAATGATTGGGGTTGGCTCGAAGAGTCCGTAGTCGGCTTCTTCACGCAACTTGATCATGTTGTCAAATGTATCAACAAGATATAACGCCCATGGCGCGTTTCTAGTCAATTTTGCCGAAACAATAAAATAATTTTCGTCAAGCGGCGCAGGGAAAACAAATTTTGGAAAAACCGAGTCAACAATTTGATCGCCGATTACCGGTTTAACTGGTTTTCCGTAACCCGGGATTTTTTGGATTGCGCCGTCAGCTTCTTGTCGTCCTTTTGTTACGTCGAAGAGGACGAGTTCGCCGGCTCTAGCTGTTCCGTGATGTCCTGAAATTATTGCTGCGAATTTTGTTGAGCTATCTGGAATGGGTTTTGCGTAAAACATGCTGTTAGGCCAAAATGAGTTGCTGCCGTAAAATTCGACTTGGTTTGTTCCGTCTGGGTTCATGTGGAATAAAAGCCGAGTAAAATAATGCGGCGTGTCAATATATTCCCAACGCAAATACAAAATTCGACCATTGGGCAAAAGTGTTGGACACCAATCTTGATCTTGTTCAAATGTTAATTGGCGAATTGTTTTTTTATCTTGTTCGAGTCGATAGATATTGCCGACTGGCGAACTGCCGTCGATACAAGGAACGCCCATCATGTTTGCGGTTGAGATAAAAATTACCGAGCCGTCCGGAACATAACAACCTTCAACATTATCAACATCGTTTCCGATTTGTGGTGTAATTTGTTTTAGTTGTTTTTCGGGGCTTTTGTTATTTAAGTCTAGCTCGAAGATTTGCCAAGTGCGTTCTTTTGACAGTGCAGTAACTAGTGCTTTATCAGCGTCCCAATGTAAATTAATATCACCAACAAAAGAGCCGTTTGGATCTTCGATGATTGTTTGTGCTTCGCCTTGTGGGTCTTGTGGGTTTATTGTAACGAGTGCATTTCCGTAATTATTTTTACCTCGTGCGGCGTTTGAAATCCAATTTGCGGTCAAACCTGCATTTTTTGCGCGGCGGAATAATAAGCGGTCAAATTTCATCAACGGATTTGCGAGTAGAGCTTCGCGGCGAAATTGTGCAAATTCTTTTAGTATGTTTGCGACTTTATTTTGTTCGTCGGTGGTCAATGTGTCCGTGCTAGACCAATTTATTTCATCGAGCATTGTGAGGTATTTATTATATTGTTCTGTATATTTTTTTCCGTCGTATTGATTGGGGAATTTTTTTGACAAGTCGTCGATTGCGAGTTTAAGTGATTTAACATTTTTTGCCGCAATAACAACATCTTCGCCAATAGTGCCTGATAATTTCTCAATAAATCTTTCGCGTGCGCGTCTATTTAGCCAAATTGTGCGTTCTTTTTCTGTTGCGAATAGTGAGGTATCGTTTGGGTCAGCTACGATTTGTAGCTCTATAAATGAAGCCCAACTATCGGTTTTATTTTGGTTTTTTGCGGGATTACCGGCTTTGGATGGATAGGTTCGCCAGATTTTGAATTCGACCCAATCGTATTTTTTATCGCCGGTAATTGTTTTGTCATTTTTTGTTTTGATGTGTGTTACGTAACCGCCGCCGTTTGCGCCTATAATTTTATCGCCTGAGGTAAATGTGGGTTCTTTGGGAAATTGTGGCATGTTGCCGGGTTTTGAGGCGTTGTTTGCCAATCTGATTTCAAAATCTTGATTTGAGCGGCTATCGCCGTTACCGGAGTAGAGTAGGATTTCTTTGATTGTTCGTGGTTTGCCAAGATAATATATAATGACGGATGGTGTGCCGTTGATTGTTACGCGACCGTTTCCGCCGTAATCGCCGGTTTCGCCGTCGGTCAAAAATTCCGGATTGCCGACATGCTGTGATCTAACGAGTCTTGCGCCCGGAAATGTCAACAGGTTGAAGTCGTGTTTTGAGTTGATGGCATTGCGCATTTCGCCGAATGTAGCTTCGCGCCATGAATTGTGGGTAAATTCAATTTGACCTTCTTGGGAAATTGCAACCGAACTGAAAAACAGCGAGGTAAAAAACAATACGATAGAAAATGTTTTTTTCATATTTTAATAAATGGGTTAATTTGTGGGTTATACCGAAGCCGGTATGGGCGGTAGGCTTCGCCC
>JAIRTV010000422.1 GCA_031254675.1 Planctomycetaceae bacterium
GGACGGCAATTTGTGTTGCCGAACGGTTTGGAATCTGATTGCCGGCTCAACACAGGGTCAGAATTGCCTTGCGGCAATGCAACCTTTCGGCGAATGGTTGCCCACCACAAGGTAGGTGATGTTTCGCCGAAGGGCTTTCACCCACCATCACGTCGGCGATAGCCGACTTGACCCTGTTTATGGACGGCAATTTGTGTTGCCGAACGGTTTGGAATCTGATTGCCGGCTCAACACAGGGTCAGAATTGCCTTGCGGCAATGCAACCGTGGATGAAAATCCTTCGGCGAAAGGTTGCCTACCCTTTTTAATAACGAAACTGAACACAGAAAACGCGGAAAACACAGAAAAGATAAAAAATACCAATCTTTTCTGAATTGATCTTTTTCTGTGTATTCTGTGTATTCTGTGTATTCTGTGTATTCCGTGTTCAATTTCTTCCTTGAGAGAAAAGGTCTAATGTATTAGGAAAAGCGGCGAAATTGTTCGGGAGTTTTTTTTAGGAATTGTAGGAAGTTGTGGCGTAGCTGTTGTGTTGAAGTGAAGCCAGCCATTAACGCAATTCGACCAATAGGAATACGGGTATTTTCTAATAATCGTCTGGCACGGGTCAAGCGACAATAAATAATTTCGTCTAAAATGGAATGTTTTCTGATTTCTCGAAAATATCGTTCTAATGTTCGTCGGTGAATACCGATATTGTCGGCGATATCGTCAACACTGATGACGCGATAACTCCAACCCCAAATAAGACGAACCGCTTCGTCAACAATTCCAGCTTTACCTTGAAGTTCTTCTTTGATTTCCGGTTCTTTTTCGATGGTTAACGCGAGAATTTCCAACGTAATCGCGCTGTATTGCATTGAATTTTGGGTTGGTTTTGATTGCACCAATTCCAGCAAACGATCAAACGCATTTCGTAAATCTTGTAACCGTTTGGGATGGAAAAGTGGTTTTTCGTGTGTGAAAACGTTCCGGCGGCATAATTCATAAGCGTAACTGCCGTTGAATCCGATCCAGTAATCTTCCCAACCGGTTTCGGGATCAGGATGATAAGTGTGCCAGATATCTGGAAATAAAATAAGCACATTGCCTGCCGATAACATTTGCCGACCGGTTTTTTCGGACGAAAAAGTTCCTTTTCCTTGAGTAAGAAAAAGTAACTGATATTCCGGCAAGCGTCGTCCTTGTGTTGGATCGAACTGATACGTTACCGGATGTTGTGGTGACGGAAAAGTTTCGGACGGCAACACGCGGTTGAAACCAAGAGTCGTAACGTAAAGTCCCCAACCCAACTCTTCTTCACCAACCGGAAGATAATCATAAAATTTCGTTTTTCCCACCATGACAGTTATAATAGTGAATCGTTAATAGTAAATAATAGTAGATAATAGCAACAATTTATAGTGTGATGAATATTTGTGTTTCAATCCTTGTTAGGAACAATATATTGTGTAGAAAACGAGGTGGATTCAATAAACTGATTATTTTATATTTTGGGACGGCAATAATCAAACGGTAGAACACTCAAAAATGAGGCAAATCAGAAATAACGTAACTATTCGGTAAATTGTTCGTCTGACACACAGGATTTTCGCAACTACATATCAACAATATAGGGTGAACGAAATAATTAAAAATGAATTATTGGCAATTCACAATCGAAAAAATTAAAATAAAATCGTGGAAATCGTGTCGTAAAATCATTCTACACGTGTTTCAATAATATAATAATGTTCGTAAATTATTTTCTAACTTTAATAAATTCATATAGTTATATCTTAAAACGATATTAAAAAAACAGTCGCAAAATCATCTAGTTTTTGTATTGACCGGAATTATTTTTGGTGTTATAGTATTAAAGAGTGAATACGAGAGTATCATTTTTTTCACGACAACAGTAATTCCGATGAAGATTTTTCATTTACGTTGGTGGTTATGTGGTTTGCTTTTTTGTGCAACTGCGTTGAGTTTTCTTGACCGGCAGGTTTTGTCGGTGGTTGCGCCGGCGATTTGTGAAGAGCTTCAAATTGATAATAAAACGTATTCTTTTATTACGACGGCATTTATGGCGAGTTATGCTGTCATGTTTCTTCTTGGTGGTTGGTTTTTGGATCGAGTTGGAACGCGATTGGGGCTTGGTTTGGCGGTGTTGATTTGGACGGTTGCTAGTGCGTTTCACGCTATTGCTGTTACGCCATTTCAATTGGGCGTGAATCGTTTTTTTCTTGGTTTTGGTGAAGGGGCTTGTTTTCCTGGTGCGGTCAAAGCGGTTGCCGAATGGTTTCCGGCGAAACAACGGGCATTGGCTGCTGGTATTGCGATTGGCGGTGCCAGTCTTGGTGGAGTTCTGGCTCCGCCGTTGACGGTTTGGCTTGTTGGTCTTTTTGGGTGGCGTGGAGCGTTCGCCGCAACTGGTTTGCTTGGTTTTCTTTGGATTATTTGTTGGTTCATTTTTTATGATGTTCCGTTGAAATCGCCGTTTATTACTGATCAGGAAAAAGAATGGATTGAAGCGGATCAAAATAAAAATGTATCGGAAAATCAGAAATCAATTTATTCTGATACGTTTATTTCTTTGTTGTTCCGAAAAGAAGTGTTTGGTCTTGCTTTGGCTCGTTTTCTTTTTGATCCGGTGTTTTATTTTTACATGTTTTGGATTCCGAAATATTTGCATCAAGAGCGAGGTCTTTCGTTGGAGATGATTGGAATGTTGACATGGATTCCGTTTTTTGCGCTTGGTGTTTCGAATATTTTAGGTGGTTTGGCGTCTGATCGACTGATAGCTTCCGGTGTTTCTGTTTCAACTGCACGAAAAAGTATTATGACCATTTCGGCGTTGCTTACGATTTCTTCTGGTTTGGCTGCGTTTGCGTCGGAAGTGTACACCGCAATTGCGATGATGTCGTTGTTGATGTTTGCGCATGGTTTCTGGATCACGAATTACGTGACAATTATTGGTGATATTTTTCCGAAACATCGAGTTGCCACGGTGATGGGAATTACGGGAATGGTTGGAACGATTGGTGGGATGGGAGCCAATACGGCAATTGGATTTATTGTTGATCGATTTTCGTTTCTTCCTGTTTGGATTGCTTCGGGATGTTTATATCCTTTGGCGCTTATTGTTATTTTAATGTTGGTTAAAAAACGGTCGGATTAAATTTCCTTTTTTTTTTTTCAATTTCACAAAATTTTCAAATCACAAACGATTATGTCTCATAGTAACACGCTAACAGTTTCTGAAACATTTATCCCGACAATTCCGCGTCGTAAACAGTTGACGGCGAGGGTGGGAGTGTTTGGAGTTGGACATCATACTTATTGGAGTCAATTTCCTGGTTTGCTGAACGAGTTGGATGGCAAACAGAAAATATTTTGCAACAAAATAAGGCGGTTTGGAGTGGAGCCGATTGATTTTGGAATTGTTGACAATGCTTCGGATGCGTTGGAGATTCTTCCGAAGTTGAAAGCGGCTGATCTTGATATTTTGTTTGTTGACATGTTGACGTATGCGACTTCGTCAACAATTGGCATAATTTTTCGCAACATTAATATTCCGATTATTCTTGTTGCGCTTCAACCGGAACCGGCGATGGATTATGTTCATGGGACGACGTATCGGCAACTTTGTAATGACGATTTTTGTGCGGTGCCGGAATTTTTTGGGGTGGCGATTCGTATGGGTTGTAAGATGCCGGAGGTGATTCTTGGAACACTTGAAAACGATCCGGTTGTTGATACGGAAATTGCTGAATGGTGTCGTATTGCTCATGTGTTACATGATTTGCGTCGAGCAAGATTGGGACATTTGGGGCATGTTTTGGAATCGATGCTTGACATGCACACGGATCCGACGGCATTGACGGCGGCGTTTGGGGTTCATGTGGTGCAGTGTGAACCGGATCAGATATTTCAATTTTATCGCGACGATTATTCGGATGAAATTGAGGAAAAGAAAAATGCGATTCTGGAGTTTTTTGATACGCCTGATCCGATTTCCGATCCGTTGACAACTAAATTAACGGATTCGGATTTGTATAGTGCGGCGAAAGCGGCGGTTGCGTTGGAGATGTTTATTGACGATCAACAGTTGGATGGTTTGGCGTATTACTATGAAGCCGCAACAGGAACTCCAATGCGTGAACTTGTAACGAATTTAATTGTTGGAAATTCGTTACTGACGGGGGCGGGGTTTCCGATGTGTGGTGAGTTTGATATTAAAACTTGTGTGGCGATGATGATTATGGACAGGCTTGAGATTGGCGGCAGTTTTGCGGAGTTTCATCCTATTGATTTTGTACGACAAACGGTATTGGTGGGACATGATGGTCCGCATCATTTGAATATTGCGGATCGCAAACCGGTGTTACGTAGTTTGCAAAAGTATCATGGCAAACCGGGTTCTGGGGCAAGTGTTGAGTTTAACATTCGCAAGGGACCGATCACAATGTTGAGTATTGGAGTCAAATCGGATGGCAAGTTCAAATTTATTGTTGCGGAAGGAGAATCGCTCAAAGGACCGATTCCTCCAACCGGTAACACAAACACGCATGGCTATTTTGGTTCGGACATTCGTGAATTTTTGAAACGTTGGGTTGTGGAGGGACCGACACACCATTTCTCGTTGGGTATTGGACATCACGCCCAAACCATCCGAAAAATCGCCGACATTCTCGGTATTGAATGTGCTATTGTTTCTGTTTCGTAAAACAATTTATTTCACGAGGGAATTTTCTGAAAATACTATTTCCTAAAACAAATTAATTTTTAGAGATTTCCATTACTAAACTAAACGTCAAAAAATTTTTTTCAACCTTCATTTGCAAAGGAGAAATACAATGCAAAACAATCAGTTTAATTACTTTGGCGGATTGAATCAATTGAATTGGTTTAACACCAACGCAGGCTTACTTTCTGTTAAGACAGGGGGGGGGGGGGGGATGTGGTTAAAATTTTGAACCGATATGATTTTGA
>JAIRTV010000487.1 GCA_031254675.1 Planctomycetaceae bacterium
TGTATTCCGTGTATTCTGTGTTCAAAAAAATATTGAACACGGAAAACACAGAATACACAGAAAAGTTTTATGATCAATCATTCGTTGACATATTTAATTTTTCAAAAAAAAACGTGAACGGTTACGTTTATTTTCTTTTTATCTCTTCTTTACTTAGACGCAAGTTTACTACTGGATCATTAGTGTTATAATAATATAAACTTGCTTTATTTATATTTTGATCCATTAGTTCACAAATATTTTTTAAATTACAATCTATTTTATCAATTTGTTGTTTTGTTTTTTTAGCCAAAGAAGGGAGCAATTCATAAACAATACAATGTTTTTCGTCCAACACAACTATCAAATCTTTTTCGAATGATATATTAATATATTGATTTTTTTCATTGTTTATTATTGTTGCTGAAATGTTACTAAAATTAATATACAGATCATCTTTGTTTAAAAAATTACATGCAATGTATTGTTCACTTATGATCAGAATAATGTTGTATTCAGTATCAATATAAAAAATATTTCCATCTAAATCCGAATATTTTTTTATTGAATCCCATTTATAAAATCCACGATCATTTGCTGCATACCGCTCTGCAAAAACTGTTCGCACTGGTTTGATAAATCGTGGCAATGTAAATAATAAAATTAGTAGTATTATGATAATTGCAACAAATATCAAACATGCTAGATATCCAATTCTGATAATTTTACAAAACATAAATTTGTTTAAAAAAAGGGGCGATTGGAATATCCAACAATAACGAACATCATGATAATACCAAAACAAATTAACAATAAAATAATCCGAATATAATTTTTGAGTAAAAGGATCAATTTTGTTATTTTTTTTATTTTGATAATAATTTTTTATTCCGTACCCAAATAAAAACATACCTAGTTGTATCATCATAATGAGTACTCAAAAAATATATGGAAAATAATGTCAAGTAATATTTGCATAGTAAATTAATGTGAAGAACCATTGATATGCAACCGTTTACATTATTTTATGTATATGCATGAGCGTTAATGCGATTTTTAGGAATTGCATTATATTTGTGGATTGTTGCGAGCAGGTTTGCGGTCTAGTCCAGAAGCGCTTCCAGAATTGATTTCCTTTTTCGCGTTGAACTGTTAGATAAACCGAAAGCGGTTTCGATTGTTGATAACCAACACGAAACCGCTCTCCAATGCGAAAATCCAACAAATCGAAAAAGCGAAATCGCTCACAACTTGTTTGTGTTTTTGTCGCGAGTTAATCGAGACGATAACCTTCGCTGTAAACCGGTTTGACCAATGCGGCAACACCCGGAGTTTTGAGACTGGACAAATTGGTAACGATAAGATTTTGAGCATCCCATTCGATCTTTTCGCCCCAGTCGCCCATGGCGCCTTTTTCGCCGCCTTCGGCAGCAGCCCAAACAGCAAGATTGCCAAGCAGAATCGTTTCCGTCAACGGTCCGGCACGATCAATAAAATTCGAATGACAAATTTTCGGATCTTTTGCTTTGACAGCGCGGAACAATTCGTACATATTGTCGGTGTCGTAATTCCCTTTCTTCTCGGCGTAATCAACTTTCAGATCGTTAATAGGTGGAATAATTTCCCCGCCTTTGGCACGCAACTCATATTTTCCGCAATAATCGTCACTGCTGTAAAATGCTCCTTTTTCGCCGACAATCAACACGCCGCTGTCGGCGGGTTTTTCGATACCATAAGGAGCAAAAACATCTTGCGGTGGGCGATTTCCTTTGCGGTCATACCACCAAAACGGAATTTTACCGCGTTCTTCGTTTGCCGGAAATTCGAATTCGATGATGGAGCTTGCCGGATAGCTGTCGAAATCGTGTCCTGTTGATTTGGCGCGAACCCAGGTCGGGTCTTTCAAACCGCAAGCCGCGAAAGGAACCGTAACTTGATGGCAAGCCATATCGCCAAGCGCACCGCTACCAAAATCCCACCAACCGCGCCATTGGAACGAGTGATAGATTCCAGGCCAAAATTCGCGATATTTGGCGGTACCGATCCAGAGTTTCCAATCGACCCGACTCAAATTACGTTGAATGTCGGTGCGTTTATCCGAGATTGCTTGTTCGGCTTTATCGGGATTTTTTTCCCGTGCTTCTTTCGCGAAGCGTTCCAAAGTCATTCGGCGACCAGGTCCTTGTGCCCAAACCGGACGATTTGACCAAACGAAGACTTCCAATGTTTTACCGATTACGCCGGCTTTGAGTTGTGCGATTGCCATGCGGGACGAATCCAATGCGGTTCCTTGATTACCCATTTGGGTACAGACGCCGGTTTCTTTGGCAACTTGGGCGAGTTTTCGGGCTTCGTAGATGGTTCGGGTCAATGGTTTTTGGGTGTAACAACTTTTTCCCATACGCATTGCCATGAGGGTTGCGACGGCGTGCATGTGATCGGGAGTGCTGACCGTAACAATATCAATTTCCTTCTCATGCTTTTCGAGCATTTCGCGGAAATCGACATATTGTTTCGCTTTGAGGTAGGCTTCGCCTTTACCTTTATTTTCAAGCGTTTGTTTGTCAACATCGCAAATTGCGATGATATTTCCGAATTTAGCGGCATTATCGGCGTCACCACCGCCTTTACCGCCGACCCCGATGCAGGCAACACCGAGTTTTTCGTTCGGGGAATTACTGGCTTCTTGGGCATTTCCTTCGGCGACCATAAAACCAACACTGGTAACGGTGGCGGCTTTCAGAAAATTACGGCGAGTTGATTTCATCATAACTAACTCCTTTTGGGGGTAATAAATATCCAACACTATGCGATCTAACACAAACCGCACACAATTCAACGCATTATACTAATTTTCAAAATATATTTCCAGACCACATAAAAAATTTCTTATTAGACCTTTTTTCTCACTCAACATTACAAAACAGGCACTATTCGGTACTGTCCCGAATTTATTGCTTCCTTGTCTTTAAGTCCATTTAAAACAAGGTAGGCGATGTTGCCTCCTGTCTTAGAAAAAGGTTAGAGAAACGGTCTATTGTCGATGTTATGAACCACCGAAAAAACCAAATTTCAAAATAAGATAACTATCGTTACGGGTTATTTTGTTTTTACATTTATTGTTCCGATATTAATCCATTGATCTGTTCGTTGATTGTTCGCAACAGCGCAACGAATTGCCGGTTGATTGTTTTGCGTTGTATCAACAATTCCAACAACAAGCCGATAGATTCCCGCCGGAACGTTCCATGTTATGGTTGAGCGATACTTGGTACCGGTTCCTTTAACCCAACGCGATGGTTCCGCCAATGGATCAACAAATACAGCAACTAATTGTGGATTTTCCGTTTCCGAAAAAAGTGCAAAAGCTACTTGATATTTTTTGTTCCATCGTGGATTGGTATTCGGACAAACACCGCAACCAATATTTATCCAATCATGTTGAAATTCGTGTTCTTTACCCGCAACAATTTCTTTTGGATATTTAATTGTTTCAGGAAGCAGTCGATATCCTCCTTCAGCAATAAATTTTTCAATCAAATCGGGAGCTTCCCGCATCCAGACTTTTAGATCGTTGGGGTTTCGCAAATCAAACGTATTGGCATGACCTTTGATCGCATCCGTAACACTTTGTTCCAAAACATCGCGGATTGATTTGAAATTCATAACCTGATCATTTTGCCAAGCATTATTGGCGTCCAATGACCAATAACAACTTTCTCCGATGAGGGGAAAATCGGGAAAGTATTTGTTAAGGAATTCTTTTTCGGTATTGGTAAACCATTGACTCCCAATACCATCGCGGCGAGGAATGTAACCATATTTGTTGACGGCAATTCGCAATTCGCGAGCCAAACCAAATTCCGAACCAAAACAATAAACCAAAAGTACTCTTTTGAATGCCGAAGAATAAACGGAACAAATCCATTCGAGAACAGATTCTTTTTGTTCCTCCGTGAGATTGAGATGATGTTGTTCTCCCCACCAGCCCAACCCATTACCATCAACAAAATCAACAATATTCGGATCGTCAAACGCTTTGCCGAAGGCTTGGACAAATGCAGTAAATTTCTCTTGAAAAATAGGATCATCAAGATAAGGATCCCAAAAATTTTTATTACTTGAACAAAGAAAACCGTTCGCGCCGGCTTTTCGTACATAATTGGGAGTTGCTTGTTCGGAATTATCCTGACTGTGAACAATCACACGAAACGCTAATTTTAAGTTATATTTTTTGGCTTGTGCGATTATTTTTTTGAATTGGTCATTATGTTCCCATGCGTATTTTCCTTCTTCTGGTTCGAGAGTTGACCAGCGACACCGATAGTAGAAAAAGTTCGCTTTTGAAACGCCCGCTTCCAATCCATTCCACCAATAATCCGGATCGGGATGTTTCCAAACAATATCAGCATAAAGTCCCCAACCCATTGCCGGATTACGCAAAACAGTTTTCGTGTCCGGTGTAAAATGGACAGTTTCCATCTCAGCAGCAATACTGACGCCTTGTATCAACAGAACCAAGAGAATAAAACAACAATTCCTCAAAAAATGAAACGGTTTTTGTAAAATAAATAATTTTGACATAATTGTTTGTGAGTTGTTTGAATTAATTTTGAACTAATATTTTTTAAGCCGACGTGGGTCAATTTTAATATTCCA